>NZ_LMCH01000014.1:0-125680 GCF_001623095.1 Pseudovibrio sp. Ad5
GGCTGTGGCTAGACGAACGCATCGATGCGACCAGTACCGAGATCGAACAGATCAGCAAATATGACGTTGGCTGCCAACTGCTGATGAGTATCCCCGGCATCGGACCCATCATCTCCACCGCGCTGGTGGCCGCCATCGGTAACGGATCTGCTTTTGAACGCGGACGAGACCTTGGCGCTTGGTTGGGCCTGGTCCCCCGGCAGTACAGCACAGGAGACAAGCCCATCCTCGGCAAAATATCGAAAACCGGAAATCGCTATTTACGCATGTTGTTGGTGCAAGCGGCACACGTTTTGATGATGCGACCGAAACTTTGGCAGAACTTGAGCTTCGGAGACTGGCTGGAACGGGCATCCAAGCGAATGCATAAGAATAAACTGGCCGTCGCCCTGGCCAATAAGCTGGCAAGGATCGCCTGGAGCGTATTGTATAATTGCACGGAGTTTGACAACCATACAGCTGATATGGAGGCGATCCAACCAGAACCTCCTTAAAGTTCGCGACAGAGCATAAGCATGGAACGGAAGAAAGAACGCACTCAAAGTCAGAGGGCCATAATGGTTCTAAGTAACCTGTCCGGTAATTAGACTGTAGGTACGTGCGTATTACCATCAAGGCCACGGCCCGCGTGCCGATAAACAGGTCGGATACATAGTAGCGACTTCAAGGTTCCAAGTAAAAACTCTCTTGCGAAATGCAGGCGGTCCATACATATGGCCCGCACGACTTGAAAGCACTCATCTTCAGCTTGCTGCCAATATTTGATCTTCATAAGATGTAAGAGCGGTTGCATTCCAAATGGGGATATTGAAATGAGCAAAATACGAAGAGCTGGTCCCCATGATTTGGAAGGACTCTACCGTATTTCGGTTCAAACAGGCCATTTGGGTGATGATGCCAGCCACTTGTATGCCGATCATCGAATGATGGGGCACATATATTCAGCCCCCTACCTAAAGTACTCACCTCAATTCGCTTACGTGATTGAGAGTCAAAACCAAGTCGTAGGTTATTGTGTAGGCACACATAATACCGTTGAATTTGAGGAGGTCCTAGAATCTCAATGGTGGCCGAGCTTAAGACGAAGGTACCCAAAACCTGACCAAGGAATGCGATCAGCTTGGACAGCGGAAGAACGCAGATGCCAGATGATACATCTTCCGGAGAGAACACCAGAACAGATTTCTACATGCTTTCCTGCACATCTACACATGAACCTTCTCCCAGTTATTCAAGGACAAGGCATGGGTGCCCTTCTTCTTAAGGAATGGATGCGAGACGCGAAACGACATGGGGTAACAGCTGTACATGTTGGTGCGAATGCAAAGAACGCTAGAGCCATTCGCTTTTGGCAGAAGTATGGGTTTAGCGAGCTTGATGCTCCAGCTTCAAGAACAGTCTGGATGGGTCGCGTTGTGTGATGTCCCTGATGCCCACCGCCTAAATCTAAGCAACTAAGAAGAACACAACCCAGTAAACGCGACCTCATCATTGAACGCTTTGTTATGCCGTAACAGCTGTTAGGCTGACACCGGCTCTTCGGCTATCACATAATGCAGTTTCTTGAACTGCTGACGCCATGCAGAAATCTGAGGCAGATACTGCGCGGGCTGGTCCGAGCGCAAAGCAGCTGCAATCAATCGCGCCATCTCATTCGCATGGCTGGTACCAATACCCCAGCGCACCAGCTCAGGCGCCCCGATACGCAGCCCGTTCATGTCTCCCTCAACCTCAGCAATCGGCAAACCAATGCCACAGGCAAGGAACCCAGCCTTGCGGAGTTTCTTGGAAGCCGCCTGCCCTCCGCCAAACGAAGCTGCTTCAACAGCAAACTGATGTGACTGCGTAAAGCCCTGCGCCTTGGCAAACACGGGAATGCCCTGCGCATCGAGCGCCTGCGCCAGTGCTTTTGAAAGGGCAATCATCTCAGCAGCATACGCTTGCCCATAGTCCCGCCAATCCAGCATGGTCACCGCCAGCGCAGCAGACTTCGCCGCATCAAAGTTGGCAGTCATCCCCGGAAACGCGATGGCATCCATCCGCTCGATTAACTCAGCATCATTGGAGACAATCAGACCGCCCGCAGGCCCGCCAAGGCTCTTGTAGGTGCTCATGGTCATAAAATGAGCACCCTCTTCCAACGGATTCGCCCAGGCTCTGCCAGCAATGATCCCGCATTGATGCGCCGCATCAAACATCACCTTCGCACCCACCTCATCGGCGATCTCACGAATAGCGCGCACAGGATGCTCAAACAGGTTGAGGCTGGAACCCACAGTAATCAGCTTCGGCTTTTCCGCTTTAGCAAGCTCACGAAGCCCCTCCACATCAATGGTATAACCATCCGCATTCACCGGAGCAGGCACAGTGCGCAAACCATAAAGCCCGGCACAGCCTGCAATGTGGTGGGTCACATGCCCGCCAATGGAAGCAGGCGGCGCGATGATCGTATCACCCGGCTGACAGGTCGCCATAAACCCATAAAGATTAGCGACGGCTCCAGACGGTACACGGATCTCCGCATACTGCGCATCAAACACTTCCGCGCTCAACTCAGCCGCAATCACCTCAATCTCTTCAATAGCTTCCAGCCCCATCTCATACTTATCACCGGGGTAGCCAAGAGACGGACGAGAACCAATGCCAGAGGCTAGAAACGCCTCAGCCCTTGGGTTCATCACATTCGTTGCCGGGTTTAGATTGAAGCACTGCTCCTCATGAATTTCCCTGTTTTGAGCAGCCAGCGCATCCAGTCGCCCCAGAAGAGCCGCAGAACTCTGTGCTTGCGTACGCTGCGCAACCTCCTGCACCAGTGCTTCACAGTGAGCTGGAACCCAATTTCGTTTCGCTAAAACCATCACAACCTCCCAATTGTTGAGAGGAGTGTGCGGACAGAACGCTTGAGAGCGCAAACCAGAATATGTAATTATTGGCCTAGAAAAACTAAGGCTAAGCCATGTCAGTCTCTCCCTCCCGCCCCAAAGGGCCACCTCTCAACGCCCTTCGTGCATTCGAAGCCGCCGCCCGCCTCGGCGGTTTTGCCAATGCAGCAGAAGAACTGAGCGTCACCGCAGGCGCTGTCTCCCAGCACATCAAAGCATTGGAGGAATGGGTCGGCGCAGACCTGTTCGAGCGCCGCTCTCAAGGCGTCCACCTGACAGAGCTGGGACAGGACATCGCCCCGCACTTCTCTAAGGCCTTCGATGAACTGGGCAACGCGGTCCGGCAATTACGAGCCAAAACCAGCCGCAAAACCATTCACATTGCTGCCCTGCCAAGCGTCGCCCAACTCTGGCTCTCTCCGCGTCTACCGAAGATCAGAGCAGCCCTGCCAGATACCAACATCTCTGTCATCGCACTGGAAACGCCGCCCAATCTGGACCGCGAGATCTACGACCTCTCCATCTTCATCGGTAAACCCAAAGGCACGGCTCAAGAACGTATCATCGCAGAGGACCTCATCACCCCGGTCTGCTCACCAGCAACAGCAAAGGGCCTGAAAGAACCACAGGATCTTGAGACAGAAACCTTCCTCCACGATGTGATCTGGGCAGAGGACTGGCAGGTCTGGGCCAGCAAAAACGCACCAACTCTGAATGGTTTAAGCGACGGCCCAAACTATTCCCTCTATGCCATCGCAATGGAAGAAGCGAAAAACGGTGCAGGCATCCTCTTGGGTCACAAAGCCCTTGTCGAACCGTCTCTCAAGAAAGGTGACCTCAAAGCCCCTTTCACCCAATGGCAACCAACCGGAAAATCCCTCATCCTGGAATGCGCCAGCCTGCCAACCCCATCAAAAGAGATCACACAGATCATCTCTTTGCTGCTGGCATAGCCATTGAGCAGACACCGCTCGTTCCCATTACGTGACTATCCACAGAGCGCCTTTCCGTACCGAAGGGCCAAGGAGCGGTCAAACTTCGCAAAACCCTATGTGTTCCCTGCAAAAATGATCAGGCTGTGGTCTCGGCTTCGATCAGGATCACAACACGACTACATCACATCGGAGAGCTTGCGTATTTACCCTCTCTACAACCACTTGACCCGCCCTCACCAATGGTAATAAGTCCTGAGGGTCTGAACTCGGCAACCGAAGATAGCTCTGATGAACGCACCCTCAGCCTCTGCAGCCCAAACCGTCAAACTCGACATCACCGGAATGACATGTGCAGGTTGCGCATCTCGCTTGGAAAAGACTCTCCAGGCAACCGAAGGTGTGGTCAAAGCCACGGTCAATTTCGCACTTGAAATGGCAGAGGTGGAACACCTGCCTCAGGTCGCCGCAAATGATCTGGTGGATGTGGTCTCGACAGCTGGTTTTGAGGCCAGGGAGCGCCGGGACGAGGCAGAGGCAGCAAAGAAGGCTTTTGAGGAGCGCGAAGCACATAGCGACGCAGAAGAACGCAAAACCTTTCAACTTTTCGCGCTATCAACGCTCCTTGCGATTCCATTAGTCATTCCAATGGTTTTGATGGCGTTTGGCGTGCAATTCGAGCTCTCTGGCGTACTGCAGTTTGCATTAGCAACGCCAATCCAACTTTTCGTCGGTGCGCGATTCTACAAGGGTGCGTTTGCAGCGCTGCGTCATGGCGGCGCCAACATGGATGTCCTCGTCTCGCTCGGCACATCCGCCGCTTATCTGTACAGCGTTTATAACGTCTTCTTCGCCACACAGGCGCAGGCAACAGACCTCTATTTTGAAGCATCCGCCGTCATTCTCACCCTCATTCTGATGGGTAAGTATCTGGAAATACGGGCGAAACGCTCCACCTCAGCAGCAGTTCGCTCTCTGATCGCCCTGCGACCAACCACGGCCAACAAGATCGTCGGCGACAAGATTATCCCCGTTGGCATCTCAGATCTGCGCCTCGGCGATTACATAGTTATCAAACCGGGCGAGTGCGTTCCAACCGATGGCTTGATTGAAGAGGGTGAAAGCGAGCTGGATGAATCTATGCTCACCGGAGAGAACCTCCCCGTGCACAAAAACAAGGGTGATCAGGTAACTGGTGGAACAATCAACGGAGCAGGTGCAATTTTTGTCCGCACCACCGCCCTTGGTGAATCAACACGCTTAGCTCAGATTATCCGCCTTGTTGAAGGCGCACAGGCTTCCAAGGCACCGCTACAAAAATTAGTCGACAAAGTCGCAGCTATTTTTGTTCCCGTTATTGTGCTGATCGCCCTCGCAACCTTCGCTGGCTGGATGCTTTACTCCGGCGACGTCACAACAGCCGTCAGCGCATCCGTCGCCGTCCTCGTCATCGCCTGCCCTTGCGCACTGGGACTTGCTACCCCGACAGCACTTGTCGCAGGCACTGGCGCAGCCGCGAAGGCTGGCATACTTATCCGCGACATCGAAGCGCTGGAACGCGCCCACAAAGTCGATACGATCCTCTTTGACAAAACCGGCACGCTGACCGTCGGCAAGCCAGTTCTGACGGATGCTCAGGCCTTTGACCGCAATGACGACCGCCTGCTGACAATCGCAGCCAGCATCCAGCTGGGCAGCGAACACCCACTCGCCAGCGCACTTATCCGCGCAGCAGAAGAGCGCAACCTCAGGCTCACCCGCCCACGCTCCATCAAGGCTATCCCCGGCAAGGGCCTGATTGCAGAGCTCACTGGACAGCAGGTCTCCATCGGCAACGCAGCCCTGATGAAAGACCTGAATGTCGCCCCATCCATGATGGGTGATGGTCTTGTAAAGACTTACGAATCCTCAGGTAAAACCGCAGTTACAGTCGCTCTGGGTGACCGTGCAATCGGTGTTCTGGCCTTTGTTGATCAGGCACGGGACTCCGCCCGTGAAGCTGTAGAATCCCTTAAGAAACAAGGCATTCGCACAGTCATGATCACCGGCGACACGGAACTCGCCGCCAAAAACATCGCAGATCAGGTCGGCGTTGACGAATTTCAGGCACGCGTTCAGCCAGAAGGCAAGAACGAAGTCGTAAATGACTTGAAAGAACAAGGCTATAGAGTTGCAATGGTCGGCGACGGCATCAACGATGCCCCTGCTCTCGCAGCTGCAGACCTCGGCATTGCAATGGGCTCCGGCGCAGATGTTGCATTGGAAACCGCAGGCGTCACACTCATGCGTTCTGAGCCAAAGATGATCCCGGCAGCACTGGACATCTCCAAAGCAACCCTCAGAAAAATCAGACAAAATCTGTTCTGGGCCTTCATCTACAACATCATCGGCATTCCGCTGGCAGCGCTGGGATTGCTCTCCCCTGTCATTGCAGGAGCCGCCATGGCCATGAGTTCCGTCTCCGTGGTTACCAACGCCATGTTGCTGCGGCGCTGGAAACCGAAGAACATGAACTGACATCATCAATCCAGCCCCTGAAAGACAAACTCAGGGGCTTTTTTGCATCTTCTCGCCCTTCGGTTGACCAATACCGTTCTTTCTTAGAAGAACTCCGACCAATCATAAGAGCGCTAACTAGAAGAATAATGCTTCATCACATCTATCAGGCTGATGCAGTAGAAATAATTCAGTTAGACGGAAAACAAATAAGCTCTTCATAAGGTCAACCAATATATAAAATGGTTTGACAACTCCTCGAATCCATCCAATTCTTTCTATTACATATCGCAGCCTCAGCATTCTATAGTTTCATCTCACGAATACATTCGCTGCGATCATCCGGGGGGAAGCATATGTTTACGAGAAAGATTGCCAAAGCCACAGTTCTGTGCGCAGCTCTGCTTGCAACAACTTCATTCGGCTACGCGAAGACATTGAAACTCAGTCACAATCAGGGACCAGAGCACCCTCTGCACATTTCCATGCAGCACATGGCAGATAAAGTTGCAGAAGCCACCGACGACTCTCTCAAAATCCGCATCTACGGCAATGGCGCACTGGGAACACAAAGAGAATCCATGGAGTTAGTGCAAGAAGGCACCCTCGCAATGGCCAAAACCAACGCCAGCGAACTGGAAGCCTTTGAAGAGTCATACTCAGCGCTGAACCTGCCTTACATCTTCGTAGATGAGAACCATTATTTCGATGTTCTCAGCGGCCCAATCGGCGACGACATCCTTGCAGCATCAGCAGACAAAGGTTTTATTGGTCTGACCTTTTACGTGGAAGGTGCCCGCTCCTTCTACGCCAACAAGGAAATCCATTCACCAGCTGATCTCAAAGGCATGAAAATCCGCGTCCAACCATCCCCCTCAGCAATCCGCATGGTAGAACTGCTCGGCGGCAGCCCAACGCCAATATCCTGGGGCGAATTGTACAGCGCACTTCAGCAGGGCGTGGTCGATGGTGCAGAGAATAACCCGCTGGCGCTGACCACAGCCCGTCATGGTGAAGTCTCCAAGGTTTATTCCGATGACGGCCACACAATGATCCCGTCTATCGTTGTCATTTCAACCACGGTCTGGAATTCGTTAAACACAGACGAACAAACAGCAATTCGTGATGCTGCCAAGTCCTCTATGCACCTCCACCGTGCCCAGTGGAATGAGATGACAAAGAAACACATCGAGCAGGCAAAATCCGAGCTTAATGTGAAGTTCATTGAGGTGGATAAAGCACCATTCATCGAAGCTGTTTTGCCAATGCATGCAGAAGCTGCGGAAAAATCTGAGAGAGTTGGCTCCTTGATCACACGCATCAAAGCATTGACCCAATAAGCCTTCTAATGGAATAAGAAAGGCCAGAGTAACAAGGCAAATCTCTGGCCTTTTGTCTCGCTTGCAAATCTGCTTTATTTAGTATCTTAAGCGTGCAGCAATCATGAAAATCCGCCAAACCGCGCAGGCATGGGAGAATAAGCGAAATGGATGGTCAGCGTCGCCGCTATCAGGAAGTAGCTGAAGTCTTGCGCAAAGAGTTAGGCAACGGAACGTTCAAGGTTGGAGATCGCCTGCGCCCAGAGCGCCAGATTGCTGAAGAAATGAACGTCAGCCGCTCGCTTCTGCGCGAAGCTATGATCATGCTTGAGATCGAAGGCTTGATTGATGTGCGCAAAGGATCAGGCACTTACGTTGTACGCCTGCCGGATGCGGAGCAAGTTACTCCCACTTCAAATCTGGAAGACATCGGCCCGTTTGAGCTCCTTCAGGCACGCCAGCTTATGGAAAGCAACATCGCAGCCTTCGCAGCCTCCATGGTCACCAAAGCCGACATCCTGCGCATGCGCGATGCTTTGGAGCGTGAGCGCGAAGACCTTGCAAAAGGCTCCGGCGGATATGAGGCGGACGAGGAATTCCACCTGCTCATAGCAGAAGCCACCCAGAACTCAGTACTGGTCGATATGGTCAGAAACCTCTGGCAACAGCGCACCCGTTCCAGAATGTGGGATAAGCTGCACGAACGCATCTTCGACAACACATACCGCGAAGAGTGGCTCAACGACCATCAGGATATCCTCGACGCTCTGAAGCGAAGAGACCCGCAAGCAGCAAAACAAGCGATGTGGCAACACCTTGAGAACGTCAAGAAACGCCTGATGGATTTATCAGACGTAGACGATCCAGCCTTTGATGCATACCTGTTCCAGCAGGATCCGCTAACGCCCGCATAACCCACCAACGGGCATTAATAGAGCACAATTCATAGTACCGTTGCCAAATGGGGATTATATCTTTGATAAATTCCCATAGACGTTTTGCACCCTTTACAGGCGGATGCGTTCGCGAGATGTTTACTACGTAAAATCAACAAGAGTGGGATGGAACAAGCTTCCACTTCGCACGCTGTGCATAGGGTGGCCCGGCAATCATGCACGAGATTGAGCTTAAGCTTTCTGTAGACGAAACAACTCTGGAGCAACTGGCCAAAGCAAAACCACCAAAAGGCTTTGCGGTCAGTGAGCAATCCGTGAAACGTCTCCGTTCCGTGTATTACGACACGCCGGACCACACACTCAAAAAAGCCCGTATCTCGCTGCGCACGCGCCACAACGGCACCAACTGGCTACAAACCATCAAGCAAGGCGGCGGCATGCAGTCCGGGCTCTCCAAACGGATTGAGCTGGAATTGCCCATAGCCGGAATTGAGCCAGACTTCCATGTGATTTCTGATAATGAAATCAAGCAGAAGCTCTTATCTCTGCTTGAGGGCAAGCAATGGGGAATCCTGTTCGAGACCGCCATCACGCGCACTTTGACCTACTATACAGATAAAGCAGGTGCGAAGATTGAAGTGGCTCTGGATTCCGGCATAGCCAAAACAGCCACTAAAGAGCATCCGATCCATGAAGTAGAGCTGGAGCTGATGGAAGGCCCGGTCGAAAGCCTGTACAAACTGGCAGGCGCACTCATGAAAGATCGACCAATTCTGTTTTCCAGCAGCAACAAGGCAGGCATTGGCTATCGATTAGCAAGTGGTGAACCACCTGAGCTGCCCTCAGAAGCACTTCACTCCAACTACATAGAGTTGGAACCAGGAGACAACGCAGGCTCAGCCTTCCAAAAAATCCTAAGCGAATGCCTCAACCAGATTGTTGCCAACCGTTCTTGCGTCCTTCAGCAAAACATCTCTGAAGGCCCACATCAACTACGTGTCGGACTGCGTAGATTACGAAGTGCGTTCAATATCTACAAAGCAGCTTTCCCGGGCAACGAAACCATCGCAGCGCTGGATATCTCCGCGAAGCAACTGGCAACAACTGCAGGAAATCAAAGAGATATCGATGTGCTGGTGGAAGATATCATCACACCGGTTATCCCGTTACTGCCAGACACGCACTCAGTCGAACCGCTCTTTGAAGCCATTCAACTAGCACATGTGGAAGCTCAGGTTGAACTGAGACAGGAGCTGATCGATCCAAAGCTCAACGGCTTCCTACTCCAACTGGGAGAACTCGCACACAGCTCAGCTTGGAAAGAGAACCTGGGACTAAGCGAGTTCAGGAAACTGGACCTACCAATTCAAACCTTCGCCCAAAATGCACTATCCAAGCGCTGGAAGGCCTGCGAAAAACGGTCGGAGAACCTGCAAGATCTTACCATCGAGCAGCGCCACGACCTCCGCAAATCGCTCAAAAAAATGCGTTATACGGTTGAGTTCTTCCGCTCTCTCTATGAGCCAGAAGATCTGCGTATCTTCCTTAAGTGTCTGAAACGACTTCAAAATACCTTCGGCTACCTCAACGATGTAGCCATGGCCGACCGTCTGGTCGCAATGAAGCTTCCGCAATCCTTGCAAAACAACGAAGTTTCAACGGTTATCGGTTTCGTCGCAGGTTGGCATCAGGCCAGAGCAGACAATGCATGGCTGGAAGCGCAGGAACGTTGGAACGCCGCCGTAGAAGCACCCAAGTACTGGCTCTAAACAAAAGCCTAGTCATTTCTGACGGTTAGGTGCATCCGGTCAGCAGCCACATAGGCACGACCAATTTGTATAGGCGCCCCACTCGCAATCACATTGATAGATTCCATCACGAGCACAGGCGATCCCTCGGAGATCTTAAGCAACTCCGCATTATGCGCACTACAAAGCGCTGCTGTAATCCGGGTTTCCTGACGCCGATAATCACCGAAACCATACTTCTCCATGATCTTGGTGATCGAGTTGGTCTCATTCAAATCTGAAGGCAGATTGGGAAAGCGAGACACTTCAAACCAGCGCGTTCCTGCGATAATTGGCGTGCCATCTGCGTAACTCACAGACTCGCATTTAAACAGTGCAGTGCCCGGTTCAATCTCCAACAGTTCGGATGTGTAAGCATCTGCAATCACTTCAGTCGTGCGGAAGATATCCCCATAAACCTCCTGCGCCTGACCCGACAAGTTCTCCGAAAAGCGCGTGCGCGGACCGATGGGATAGACCAGCGGAGCCTTGGCAACAAAGGTTCCCCGCCCCTGATCTGAACGTAAAAAACCCTCTTCGATCAGCGTGGAGATCGCACGCCGTACAGTATGGCGATTAACCTCAAAGCTATGTGCAAGCTCTTGTTCTGTCGGGATTTTCTCCCCCTCAGAAACCTCAGCTCGCGAAAGCTCAGAGCGCAGCACTTCAGCAATCTGCTTCCACATGGCAACGCCCGCACGTCGCTCAACAGGAGAGAAATCAAATTTCATCGCATTCGTCATGCCTTCGTCATGAAACAACACTAATCAGTTGGCGAGCAAAATATTTGTCTATATAACTAGACAACATTAGTTCTAGCTTAGCAACCGAATTCAGACGCGCGGATCCAATCTTTCGACAAACCCGTAAGGCGTCACCACACAATGCCAGAGAACCAGCGTGTTCCTGAAAGTTAAAGGGGCTGAAATGACGGCAAGTTCGCTCAAAGAGCAATCACCGGAAATTGCAGCTAGGCAGAATGCCATGGGCATTCTGGCAAAGGCCTCAGCGCAAGACCTTGCAAAAGCTTGGAAAAACCTCGGTTTAGAGCCGAGTTATACCGTTATCCGCCCAGCAGAAGTCGGGCTCGTGATGGTCCGTGGCCGCGCGGGTGGCACCGGCGCTCCCTTCAACATGTGCGAAGCAACCGTCACTCGCTGCGTCATAGCTTTAGACGACGGGACCACCGGTTTCGGTCAAGCCCTTGGCCGCGAAAAACAAAAAGTTCTGCTGGCAGCTCTGATTGACGCTCTTTGGCAACAACCAGAACACCGGGATCTCGTTAAGACAAAGGTTCTTCAGCCATTGGCCGCCGCTCAAGAACAAGCAGAAAACGAAACACGCGCTGAAGTCGCAGCCACCAAAGTTGATTTCTTCACCATGGTTCGGGGAGAATAATATGAGCACGCAAACAGCCTCCTCAATCTTCGCCAAGGCGCCTGCTCCGGGTCTGGCTGATCCAGTCCACGACGCCCAGTCCGTCTTCCGCTCCGCCATGAACGCACTGGCTCAACCGGGCACTGTGCAACAGCTGGGCAATCTCACACTCAGCCCTCCTGCTCCACTGTCTGTAGCCGCAATAGCACTCGTGCTGACACTTTGCGATTATGACACACCGCTCTGGCTGGATCCTGCACTGGCAACCAATGAAACCGTCAAGAATTACATCCGCTTCCACACGGCAGCACCTTTCGTTGAAAGCCCTGCAGAAGCCGCTTTTGCACTGGTCTCGGATGCAAAACTGCTCCCTGCGATTGCAAGCTTTGCTGCTGGCAATGCGGAATATCCAGACCGCTCAACCACGATCGTTTTGATGGTCGATGAGCTCACCGAAGACGACGGTATCACGCTGAAAGGTCCGGGCATCAAAACTGAGAAACAGTTCAGCATTGCTCCCGCACCAGCAATGTTCTGGCAGCAGATGCAAGACAACAGCACACTCTACCCACTCGGCATCGACATCATTTTTGCTGGAACCAATCAGGTCGCAGGCCTGCCTCGCTCCACTAAAATCACCGGTTTGGAGGCTTAACTCATGTATGTTGCTGTGAAAGGTGGCGAGAAAGCCATCCGAAACGCTCACAAGCTCATGGCACGGGATCGCCGCGGCGATACCAACGTGCCATCCCTGAGCCTCAAGCAAATCTCTGAGCAGCTTTACCTCGCTGTCTCCCGCGTGATGGCAGAAGGTTCTCTGTATGATGCAGAACTGGCAGCACTCGGCATCAAGCAATCTCGCGGCGATCTCATAGAAGCTGCCTTCCTGATGCGCGCTTACAGAACAACCCTGCCACGCTTTGGGTACTCCAAGCCAATCGACACCGCTAAGATGCTGATCCGTCGCCGTATTTCCGCAACTTACAAGGACCTTCCAGGCGGACAGCTACTCGGTCCAACCTTCGATTACACCCAGCGCCTGCTCGATTTCAAACTGGCGACAGATGGCGAAGCTCCAGTACCAGAAGTGCAGGAGTTCGAGAAGGAAGAGGTCGTCCCACGCGTGACAGACCTCCTCAATGATGAAGGCCTGATTGAGCCGGATGAGCCAATCGCACCGGATGCTCCAGTTGGCGACATCACCCGCGAACCTCTCACTTTCCCAGCAGATCGTGATCTGCGCTTGCAGAATCTGGCACGTGGCGACGAAGGCTTTCTGCTGGCACTTGGTTACTCCACCCAGCGTGGTTTTGGCAGAACCCATCCCTTTGCAGGAGAAATCCGTCTTGGAGAGGTCGAAGTTGACTTCTTCATGGAAGAGCTCGGCTTCGAAGTTCCTCTTGGCACCATGACAGTCACCGAATGTCAGATGATCAACCAGTTCCAGGGCTCCGCATCCGCACCACCACAATTCACTCGCGGCTACGGTTTGGTTCCCGGACAGGGCGAGCGCAAGGTCATGGCAATGGCGCTCGTAGATCGCTCTTTGCGGGCTGAAGAGTTGGGGGAAGAAATCGACTCCCCGACGCAAGATCAGGAGTTCGTCCTGTCTCACTCCGACAACGTGCAGGCCACCGGCTTCGTTGAGCACCTCAAACTGCCCCACTACGTCGACTTCCAGTCAGAACTGGAGCTCATCCGCAAGGTGCGCAGAGAGTGGCAAGAAAAACGCGAAGCAGCTGAACAGGAACTCGTAGCGGAGGCAGCACAATGACCGAGCGCGTTGAAACACAAGGCATCTCCGGCGAGCACTACAACTTCGCTTATCTGGATGAGCAAACCAAACGCATGATCCGCCGCGCGATCCTCAAAGGCATTGCGGTCCCCGGCTATCAGGTTCCCTTCGCCGCCCGCGAAATGCCAATGCCATACGGCTGGGGCACAGGCGGGGTGCAGGTAACAGCTGCAGTCATCGGCAAGCACGATTGCCTGAAGATGATCGATCAGGGGTCAGACGACACCACAAACGCCGTCGCCCTGCGCAACTTCTTTGTGGAAACCACTGGTGTAGACACCACCACAAAGACAAAAGACGCCAGCATCATCCAGACCCGACACCGCATCCCGGAAGAAACGCTGACAAAGGATCAGGTGCTCGTCTATCAGGTTCCGATTCCAGAGCCACTCCGCTTTCTGGAACCACGCGAAACCGAGACCCGCAAGATGCATGCGCTGGAAGAATACGGCCTTATGCATGTGAAGCTCTACGAGGACATCGCAAAGTTGGGTCATATCGCAACGGCTTACGCCTACCCGGTCATGGTGCAGGACCGCTACGTGATGGACCCATCCCCGACGCCAAAGTTCGACAATCCAAAGATGGACCAGATGGAAGCGCTCCAGCTGTTTGGCGCAGGCCGCGAAAAACGCATCTATGCTATCCCACCACATACCAAAGTGGTGAGTTTGGATTTTGAAGATCATCCATTTGAAGTGACCCGGTTCGACCAGCCTTGCGCCATCTGCGGTGCAGAAGAGGTCTATCTGGACGAGGTCATTCTGGATGACGACGGCAACCGCATGTTCGTGTGCTCTGACAGTGATTTCTGCGAGGAACGCCGCGAGGCCGGCCATGTCGGACACCTTGGAACCAATCCTCTGGAAGCAGAAGGAAACGACTAATGTCTCTGGATATTCAAAGCTCTGAAGACCTTCCGCTGCTTCAGGTCAGCAACACCACGAAACTTTATGGCGGCCGCATCGGCTGTAAAGACGTCAGCTTCGACCTCTATCCGGGTGAGGTGCTTGCAATTGTAGGCGAGAGTGGCTCGGGCAAAACAACGCTGCTCAACAGCCTTGCAACGCGCCTCACCCCGACCTCAGGTTCGGTCAACTATCGCAACCGCATGGGCCAGATGCGCAACCTCTATGAAATGAGCGAAGCCGAGAGACGCATGCTCATGCGCACCGATTGGGGTTTTGTCCACCAGCATCCAGCAGACGGCCTGCGCATGACTGTCTCTGCAGGGGCCAATGTGGGCGAACGCCTCATGGCAGTTGGTGCTCGGCACTACGGTAACATCCGTGAAACTGCCACCGATTGGCTCGGCCGCGTTGAGATAGCAGAAGACCGCATTGACGATGACCCACGCGCATTCTCCGGCGGAATGCGCCAACGTCTCCAGATCGCCCGCAACCTCGTCACCGCCCCGCGGCTGGTCTTCATGGACGAACCAACTGGCGGCTTGGATGTGTCTGTTCAGGCACGCTTGCTGGACCTCCTGCGCGGTCTTGTTGCTGACCTTGGCCTCTCCGTGATCATCGTGACCCATGATCTGGCAGTGGCCCGCCTCCTCTCACACCGTATTCTGGTGATGCGCCACGGTCATGTCATCGAAAGCGGACTGACAGATCAGGTACTGGACGACCCGCAAGAGAGTTACACCCAGCTCCTCGTCTCCTCCATCTTGCAGCCATAAGGACAAGACAATGACAAACACTCCTAAAACCAAGGTGCTTGTTTCTGACCTTGCCAAGTCCTTCAAGATGCACTTGCGAGATGGCTTGGAAATCCCGGTCGTCTCCGGTGTAAACTTCTCCGTTTCAGCAGGAGAATGTGTGGTTCTTGGCGGTCCGTCAGGTTCGGGTAAAAGCTCAATTCTGAAAATGATCTACGCCAACTACCGTTGCCAGAAAGGGCAGATCCTGATCACGGATGGCGACGAGATCGTCAATGTCGCCGATGCAACACCGCGCCGCATTATCCGCCTGCGCGAAACCACAATCGGTTACGTCTCACAGTTCCTGCGCGCCATCCCACGCGTCCCTGCTCTCACGCTGGTTGCCGAACCTCTCATGGCGCAAGGCGTTGCAGAAGACGAAGCTTTTGAGCGTGCTGGCAACTTGCTCTCACGCCTCAATGTGCCAGAGCGTCTCTGGCAGTTGCCACCAGCAACCTTCTCGGGTGGTGAACAGCAACGCGTTAACATCGCAAGAGGCTTCATCGCACATTACCCGATCCTTCTTCTCGACGAGCCAACAGCCTCACTCGATGCTGCAAACCGAGCCGTTGTTGTGGAGCTGGTGGAAGAGAAGAAAACGCAAGGTGTAGCAATGGTAGGCATTCTTCACGATCATGACGTTCGCGATGCCATTGCAGACCGGATCATCGATGTAACAACCTTCGCAACGGCCGCTTAACGCACTATGCGTGAAAAAGGGAAACTCACTCCATGACAAAGCCCCCCAAAATTGCGGAGACGGTCATCGAGTCAACCGTCACCCATCGAGAAGCTGCGGTTGGCAAGCAATGCGAAGTGCTTGGCCCAACCTATCTGGAATATTGTGAGATCGGCGACTACTCCTACATTGGCCCGAACTCGACGGTTGCGGACACAACAATCGGCAAGTTCACGGCCATTGCATCCAATGTTCGCCTTGGCCCTCCCAATCATCCCCTGGAGCGGGTTTCCCAACATCGCTTTACCTACACCCCCGAATACTACCGCGAAGATAAAGAACGGGATCACCAGTTCTTTGCTGACCGCAGAGCCGCGCGTATCATTATCGGCAATGACGTTTGGATCGGACATGGCGTAACCGTACTACCCGGCGTAACGATTGGCGACGGCGCGGTCCTCGCAGCAGGCGCTGTGGTGGCAAAAAACGTGGAGCCCTACACCATCGTAGGCGGCGTCCCGGCAAAGCCGATCAAGAGACGCTTTTCCAAGGAAGCTGCTGACCGGCTGATCCAACTCAAATGGTGGGATTGGCCTGAGGACAAAATAATCGAGCGACTCCCTCTGTTTCAATCGATGACTGTGGAAAGGTTTCTGGAACACTTCGAACCAGCCTGAGGTGTCATAGGACTGACACCGTTTGCCCGATACTTCGAAGCCCAAGGATATTCTGGATATGCGTTACTCAATCTATTTCACACACCCACAGTCAGCCACGCTCACGGAGTTGGGAAGCCAATGGCTCGGGCGCTCAGCCTTTTCCAATGACAGTCTCGCACACCCGCACCTGAACGAGTTTGAGCCCGGGCACCTGCACTCAATCACCGAAGACGCACGTCGCTATGGCTTCCACGCCACCATGAAACCACCATTCCATCTGGCGGAAGGTAAATCGCAGGAAGATGCAAAAGCGGCTTTCAGCACGTTCGCCAACCAAACATCTGCCTTCACCATCGAAGGACTTGCGCCAAACTTCCTCGGCAAGTTTCTCGCCCTGACACCGACGCAGCCGTCAGAACAGCTCAACGGACTGGCAGCGCAATGCATCAAACAGCTCGATCATCTTCGCGCACCTTTGAGCGAACAAGACATCGAACGACGCCGCAAAGCGAACCTGACACCACAGCAGGATGCCTACATGCTGGAATGGGGCTACCCCTACATTTTCAAGCATTTCCATTTTCATATGACCCTGTCAAAACGACTTGAAGACGAGAACGAGCGCAAAGCCCTCAAAGCTGCCGCAGAAGACCACTTCAAGCCTGTCATTCATCAACCAATCTCCATTTCGCACCTTGCGCTCTGCGTTGAACCAGAGGCTGGGGCGCCATTTCAAGTCATTGAAATAAGACCATTGGAAGGACAAATAGCATGAGCGATGTATTAGTCGGCGTAGCGCCACATCAGACATCAACAATGGTCGAGCCACACACACCAATGACCTTCACCAATGCAAAACTGATCCTCCCGGACCAGACGCTGGAAGGCACACTGGCAGTCGAAAATGGCATGATCAGCGACTTAAGTGACGGCAACACGTCCAACGCACTGGACTGTGAAGGCGACTATCTCATTCCCGGTCTTGTCGAGCTGCATACCGATCATCTCGAAAACCACTACAAGCCACGCCCCGGCGTCACATGGAACGCAGTCTCCGCCGTTCAGGCTCACGATGCACAGATCGCCTGCTCCGGCATCACCACCGTGTTCGATGCCCTGCGCGTTGGCATGGAAGACGATGCAGACCTGACTGCACAAGACATGCGGGCTATGGCCGATGCAATCGAGATCGGTCAACAAGAAGGCCGCCTGCGTGCTGATCACTACATCCACCTGCGCTGTGAGGTTTCCGCCGACAACTGTGTTGAAGGCTTTGAGCTGTTCAATGACGATCCGCGCGTTCGTCTTGCATCCTTGATGGACCACACACCGGGGCAACGCCAGTTCACCTCTCTGGATCAGTTCGAGCTTTACTACAAAACCAAGAAGGGTTTTTCTGACGAACAGATGCAAGAGTTCATGTTGCAAATGCAGGCCCGTGCAAATCGCAACTCCGATAAGAACCGTCTTGCCATTGCAGACCGCGCCAAAGCTGCAGGCATGATGTTGGCCAGCCATGACGACGCAACCCTCGCCCATGTTGAGGAAGCAAACAAGTTTGGCATCAATGTTGCTGAATTCCCAACCACCATGGAAGCTGCAAAGGCTTCACACGAAGCTGGCATGGCTGTGCTGGTGGGTGCTCCGAACGTGGTACGCGGCAAGTCCCACTCAGGCAACATTTCTGCACGCGAGTTGGCAGAAGCTGGTTATCTGGACGTTCTGTCTTCTGATTACGTCCCAGTCTCACTTCTGCAAGCCGCTTTCTTGCTGGCCCAGCAAATCGAGCGCATCTCCGTTCCTGAAGCCGTACAGAAGGTAACAAAGATCCCGGCAGAGGCTGTCGGCCTTGCTGACCGTGGTGCACTGGAAGTTGGCCGCCGCGCAGACCTTGTACAGGTGCGTATGGTTGGCGACGTCCCAATCGTCCGTGGTGTCTGGCGCGAAGGATATCGCGTCGCTTAGCACGGCGGATGAGAGGGGGGAACTATCGTGACAGTTTTGGATACAGCTCAGGAGCAAGCAAAAAAGCTTGGTCCCGGCGCACTGATCATGGTCGTAGGGCCAAGCGGCGCAGGCAAAGACACGCTGATTTACGGCTATAAAGAACTGTGCGAAGGCGACGAGAACATCATGTTTGCCCGTCGCCTGATCACCCGTCCGGCAGATGCCGGTTCAGAACCGCACGAAGCAGTCTGCCACAAGCAAATGTCAGAGCTTATCGATCAGGGCCGCGTGGCATTGTCGTGGCCAGCCCATGGGCTGACCTATGCCCTGCCAGTATGCATGGATCATCACATCACTAAGGGTGGGATTGCTGTCGCAAATGGCTCTCGAAAAGCCTTGGCAGACGCTGTCGGCAAGTATGAGAAACTGCTGGTCGTACATATTACGGCACCAATCCACGTGCTCGCACAACGCCTCTCCATGAGAGGCCGCGAAACCGCAGAGGATATCGAGCAACGGTTAAGGCGCGCAGACCTGTCCCTGCCGAAACTACCGCATCTGGTGGAGATACAAAACACAAACGACCCTCAGGTCGGCATCAAGCAGCTGCAACAAGCAATCGCGACATTTATGCGCTGAGCTTTTTCATCGCCTCCAGGCCAAGCAGATGCGCAGTGATCATGCCAAACAATGCCGGAGCAAATTCGTACTTGAGTGGAGCAAATTCTGGCTCCTCGTAGAGTGTCACCAGAACTGGTGGTGGATTGGTCACAGGCCACAGTCCGGCAACAAACACATGAATGCTGAAGAAGACACTCATCGCCTCTTCCGCATCAAGCCACGGCAACCCTTTTTGCAACGCACTCGTTGCTCGGGCAGCTTCCACCAGCAAGGCGCGCTTGAAATCACGTACACAATCAATGGAGATATTCTTCTCCATTGTCGGAGCAATTTCACTCATCAGCTCACATAGCACCTGACGCGACGCGAACATTTCAGCAAGAAGCTTCGCCATATCAGCGGGAGCCATCTCACCGGGGATTTCCTGCTCCAGATCCTCAATCAGCTTGACAAAATCACGTAGCAGCAACTCAACCAGAATGGCTTCCCGCGTTTCAAAATACCGATAAATGTTGGATTTCACGATACCTGCACGGCTGGCAATTGCCTGCAAGGTCAGTCCATCTACGCCGTCCTGCTCAAGCACGCAGGTCGCGGCACGTATAAGATCATTATGGCGCTGTGCCTTCGCTTCGGCAGATCTGGCGCGCTGAAAACTCTGGTTGGTCATAGTTTGGTGATAGGTCTCATTCCAATCCATGTCAATTAAACTTGGCAAGGTCCATTGACAAACATCTGTCAGATCATAAGTTAAGAGAACAAAAGTCTCCTAACTATAAATTTACGGGATCGCCAGACAAATGTACCCGAAAATACCTCTGACCGTGAATGGTCAAAAACAAGAGATAGAAGCCGACCCGGAAATGCCACTTCTGTGGGCGCTTCGGGACATTATGGATATCAAAGGCCCCAAATTCGGATGCGGTATTGCAGCCTGCGGCGCATGCACCGTTTTGATTGATGGGGAGGCCGTGCGTTCCTGCTCACAGCCGGTTGGAGAAGTCGAAGGTGAGATCACCACCATCGAAGGCATCTCCCAAGGCGATGAACTGCATGCCGTTCAGCAAGCGTGGATGAAACACTCCGTTCCTCAATGCGGTTACTGCCAGTCCGGCCAGATCATGGCTGCAGTCGCTCTGCTGGAAGAAAATCCGGACCCGACCGATGAAGACATCAGCGATGCCATGACCAATCTGTGTCGCTGTGGCACCTACCCAAAAATCAAAGCCGCGATCAAAGACGCAGCACAAACGCTGGGAGCTTGAAGATGAGCCGATTGGGAAAATACACCCGCCGCGCCTTTCTCGGCCTTGGCGTTGCAGCTGCCGGCGGTCTTGCCGTGGGCTTCTATTTTTACCAGAAGCCCTATGCAAACCCATTGGATGCTAAGAAGGCTGAAGGTGAAACACCGTTCAATCCCTATGTGATGATTGATCAAGACAACACCATCACCATCATCACTCCACGTGCTGAGATGGGTCAGGGCGTCCACACAACACTGGCAGCTCTGGTCGCCGAAGAGCTGGAAGTTCCACTTGAGCAGGTGGTTGTGGAACATGGTCCATCCAGCCCGGCTTACTTCAATGCTGCAATGCTGGAGGAATCCACCCCCTTCCCGTTTTATGATGAAAGTGTCTTGGCAGAACTTGCTCGCGGCTCGATGAAAATCGTCGCCAAGTTCCTCGGTCTGAACATGACCGGTGGCTCCTCTTCCACCACCGACGCCTTTGTGAAGATGCGCGAAGCCGGATATGCTGCAAAGTTCGTCCTTCTAAAAGCAGCAGCAGAACACTTCGGCACCTCAGAAGATAATCTCACACTTGCAGATGGTACCATCACAGATACAGCCTCTGGCAAGTCTGTCACTTATGGAGAGCTGGCAAGCAAAGCCGCTGCGGTCTCACCTCCAAGCGAGATGAAGCTTAAGAAAGCCAGTGACTGGAAGATCCTCGGCAAATCGCAAAAACGTGTTGAGCTGAAAGACAAAGTCACCGGAGGCCGCATTTTCGGCATCGACGTACAACTGCCAAACATGCTTTACGGCACCGTAAGAATGGCCCCGCGCAAAGGTGTCAGCCTCAAGAGCTACGACAAGACCGCAACACTCGCCATTCCTGGCGTCAAAGATGTCGTCGAAATCAGAACAATCACGGGTGAAGGCCTGGGCGTTGTTGCTGACAACACCTGGGCAGCGTTCAAAGGTGCTGAAGCCTTAGAGATCGAGTGGGACGATCCACTCTCCCTTCAAAACTCCGATCAGATGTGGTCCGCCCTTGAAGACGCACTGACGCAAGAAGCCACATTCGAGTTGGGTGGCACGGGGTCTGATGCAGAGGTCTTTACATCTATTCCGGAAAGTGAAGCCGTATCAGCGCAATACCGTGTCCCATTCCTGGCCCACGCCACCATGGAGCCAATGAACGCGACAGCCCAGCACGACGAAAACACGATCCGTGTCTGGACTGGAACACAGGCCCCCGGCCTCATTCAGTCTGTTGTCTCCAGTCACTTCGACATGGACAGCGCCGACATTGACGTTACCACTACCCGTCTCGGTGGAGGCTTTGGACGTCGTCTGGAAGTCGACTTTGCGCTCTATGCTGCCGTCATCGCTAAAGCAACTGCACCAAATCCAGTAAAAGTGACTTGGACGCGCGAAGAAGACACGCAGCACGACACCTACCGTCCAATGGCGATTGGCCAGTTCAAAGGTCAGGTGACACCGGATGGCAGGTTAAAGACCATGGACATGCAGGTGGCTTCCCCATCCATCATCCAGAGCGTAATGCCACGGATCTTCCCGGGTATCAGCCCCGCAGGTCCAGACAACACTGTACTCGATGGTGCCTTCAATCAGCCGCTGGATGTTGAAAACATCCGCTGTCAGGCTCACGTGGCAGATCTTCAGGTGCCTATTGGTTTCTGGCGCTCAGTCGGTAATTCAGTCAACGGTTTCTTCCATGAGAGCTTTATGGATGAGGCCGCACACAAAGCTGGTAAAGATCCACTTGAGTTCCGCTTAGCTCATCTAACCAGCGATGAATTCCGGCCAGCACGGGAAGCCCTGAAGCGCGTCGCAGAAATGTCCGGCTGGGGTACCCCGTTACCCGCTGGCAAAGGCCGCGGCATCGCCCACGTTCTCTCCTTCGGTACGTGGACCGCACAAGTGGTTCAGGTTGATGTCACCGACAACACTGTCACCATTGAGGAAGTCTGGGCCGTTGCCGATCCGGGCATCGTTCTTGATCCGGGTATATTCAAGGATCAAATCATGTCCGGTATCAACTTCGGGCTCAGTCAGGCGCTGGGACAGGAAATCACATGGGTTGATGGCGAGATCGAACAAGCAAACTTCGACACGTTCGATGCCATGCGCATGTATCAAGCTCCCAAGATCACCATTGAGTTGCTGGAGAATTCTCCACGAATGGGTGGTGCAGGCGAACCTGGTACACCACCATCAACGCCAGCATTGGCAAATGCGATCTTCGCAGCAACGGGCAAACGTATCAGACAGATGCCACTCAGCAACGAGATCGACTTTATCTAGAGAGCGTTCCGTTTGATTGCATTCAATCAAACGACAAGAATTCGCTCAAAGCAAAAAAAGCCCGGAGCATTCACCGCTCCGGGCTTTTCATTTCTGTATGGAGGCTTGATCAATCGGAGAGGAAGCCAGCTGGCATTCCAAACGCTTCTTCCAAAGAGCTCAGTGTCGCATCCGGATCCGCTGTACCATCGGCAACCGCTTCCACATTCACATTCCCCGGCCCACGCGGCACCACATCACGGCGCTTCAAGTCCCGTTTCGGAGCTGCGATCACCCGTGATTTCTTCGGTGTTGTAGCTGCAACCGCAGGCGTTGACGCCTCTCCCGGCTTGGCTACAGGCATAACAACCTTAGAGGTATCAGTGTTCGCAACGGCTCCTTCGGCAAGAGGAGGCAGATCACCATCCCCAACCGAGGCTGTAGTCACATCATTATCTTCCACTGATGGCTGAGCAAGCACGGCTGGTTCAGCTGCCACATCCTTAGCAGCTTCAGGTGACGCAACAGCCGCATCTCTTGCAGCAGCAGCCCGCAAACGCTGCGCCTCTGCAACTGTCTTTGCAGTATCAAGATCCTTCGCCAGCTTTTCAGAAAGCTTTTGTGTCTGCTTCACATCACCAAAAGACGCGCTTGCATACTCCTGAACATCGACGGGCTCAAAGCTCGGAAGGTTGATCGATCCACGGATCTTCAGCGGTGTCATATCCGCAGTCTGCGTCGTTGCAGCTCCCTCATCATCCAGCTTGGACTGATCGAGCAGGCTTGGCTGCAAATACCACAAGACCTCACCATCTTTGATGTTGATCGCACCGCGTCCTTCAACCAATGCAGTCTTGCTTTGCAACGTCAGTGCCTGAAATTCTGCAGTACCCTGATCAAAGATCACATCAGCACCCCAGCTGGAAAATTCAGTCTGATCATTGTCCGTAAACGGCCAACCTGTAATGCCTTTGCCTCCGACAGAAGCAACCAGCCGGTCCACATCCAATTCATGCAATATGCCGTTGCCAAGCTGAAAGCTGAGCGCTCCACCCATATTGACCCAGAGGTCACTCGGTGTCTTACCGGAGGTGTTCACATCCATTTCAGCATACAGATTACCATCAACCCGCGGCATATCACTGAGCGATGCAAGGAATGGAGCCGCATCAATACCTTTTAGCGAGAACTCAGCAGAGATACCCGGTTTAACCGTTGCGCCGTTCAGAAGAAGCTTGCCAGCGCCCTCACCTTGATAAAGGCCAACACGGGCAACATCCAAAGCCAGTCGACCATCAGACAGCGCTGCTTTCAGCTCTGCATTCCGTCCACGAAGCGCACCGAGCTTCAGGTCCTGAATGGAAAGCGCCAGGTCCAGATCAAAGCTGCGCAGGACGGAGAAGTCATAAGCGCCCTCGCCCTTGGCATTCTTCTCATCACTGCGAGAGAACATCTTATCGAAAGACGCATGCGCAACTTCCAATTCACCACTGAGCTTTGGAACTTCACCTGTATCCAGACGGCCAGTTCCTTTGAGGCTTGTGTCATCCAGAACAAACCGCGCATTCTCAAAGGCGACACCGCTATCATCAGCTTCAAACTGACCAGAAAGCTCCAGCTTCTGACCGCGTAGATAGCGAGGGAGCGGTCGACCATACCAACGGGCAAAATTGTTGAAGTCATCTGTCTGGAAAGCAAAGATCCCATCAAAGCCATCACGCAATGAGTACGGACCCGTCAAACTCCCGGAAAACATCTCACTGGAGAACGCGAGATCAATATTCGCATCAGAACGCAGACCACCCTGCAAAACAATCGGCTCACCATGCCAGCGCGCGGTGCCTTGCAGCTGTAGTGGCTGAGACAGGCCTGAGAAGACAAAAGTCAGATCCATGTCATCAAGAGCTTCGTCGCGCCCTTCAACCGCCAGCATATTTGGCAGGTGAATGTCAGCGACACGCCCCTTCCGCAGGATCGCACCACCATCAACTTCCAGCGCAGCAACCAACTCATCGTAGGATTGGCCAACGCCGTAGAAAGACGCATCCACATTGGCAAAGCCGGATGCAGGGGCGTCTAGCCCTACCAGGCGAAGCAGTTGCTCAAAATTCAAGGACTGCCCGCTGACCTGCCCCTTTAATTCATAGCCATCTTCAAGGTAGTTCAGCGCAATGTTGCCGCCAAAGCCAACAGAGCCAGCGGTAATGGAAAGGTCTTTTGTGCGAACCCCACGTTGACGGAACTGCAGCTCACTTGTCAGTGCACCACTGCCAACCCCTTCTGGAAAGGCCGCATCATGTTGCGCAGCAACGGCAGCAAGGCTCGGCAACTCAACAGAAACTTGCAATGTGCCAACAGGCCGTGCACCAAAGGCAAGCTGGCCATTAAAACGAACTTTCTCTTGAGCAGGTCCAGTTACATGAGCCTCAACAGACGTCGCGCGAGCCTCGCTCAGCGCGGTAACTGATCCAACACGCCCACCAACAACATAACGCTCGTCACTCTGATTAAACGCACCTTCTGCTGTCAGGCCATCACCGTCATGCTCAAAATTAAGCACGAGATCGATCTCAGAAAGAACTATCGGTGCTTCTTGCTCAGGTTCACTGTAAGAAACGACACCTTTTTGAATGCTGACGGTGTCCAAGTCCAACTGCTGCATAAAGGAAGCAACGCGGCCTGCAATATTTGCAGCAACCAGAGAGGCTTCCCCTTCTTCACCCTCAGAAAGCTGCGGCTGCCAGGACGCGCCGCCTTTCTGATCAAATTCAAGCGTCCACTTTGGCTCAACAAGCTCAATGTTGCGGATGATGTTGCCACCAGTCAGCAAACGCAGAGAGTTCAGCTCGAACCGGGCTTTCTCAACCCGCGCAAACTCAATCCCGTCAGCTCGCGCAACACCTGCAACGCCAACATTATCAACTTCAATCGCCAGTGTCGGAAACAGATCCACACTCGTACGCCCATCAAGACGCAGCTTCCATCCGGTTGCTGTCTCAAAGGACTCTGCAATTTGGGCCTTCAGCTGTTTCTGCGGAACGAGAAGTGGCGCAAGCACCAGACCACAAACCACAAGAGCGGCAAGAGCTCCAAAAATAAGAAGAGAGCGTTTCATTTAGTCTTAGTATCCTAGTGGACGGTTTCGTGAGGCCCGAAAAAGGACTCTCATGTAAGCAGCTTGTACTCAACAAATACAGGGCAAAAAGCCCGTAGAAAACGTCTAAATTATGATTGGTTAAAGCCTTTCAAGACCCAGAACAAAAGCACAACCTATCCTGAACCACTGCGTTCTATCATATTTGCTCCCAATTGTCGCAGTATCACGTGGCTTCAAATTGGCGTATTTCTGTCCTTTTCCTTGGCTTTTGTAATTGTTTTTGCGTATCAATAGTATTCCATTCGGATCTGAAACATCTTTAAGCACAACAGAAAAGCACTATTTTAAAGTGCAAGAAAACCAATAGTTGCACGGAGCACATGAATGCTGGACGCCCTGAAAAAGTTCTTCAAAGACCTGTCAAACGAGCAGGAAGAAGCAGGCCGCTTTTCCGAAGACGATGAACGGCTGGCGGTCGCAGCGCTCATGTTCCATATCATCGCTGTAGATGGCGAGATTGAGCAGCAGGAGCTGGACCAGTTAAAACGCGTCTTACAGCAACAGTATGAGCTGAATGAGGAAGACACAAAAGAGCTGATGGACCTCGCCAAAGTACGTGATGAGGATGCAGTTGATCTTTATGGCTTCACATCAGTCCTCAAGCGCAAGCTGGAGCCGGAGCAACGCCTGACAGTCATCGAGGCACTCTGGGAAATGGTCTACGCAGATGGGTCCGTCCATGAATTTGAAGACAACACAATTTGGCGCGTTGCCGAGCTATTAGGCGTGTCCTCCAGAGACCGCATGAAGCTTAAGCAAAAAGTAGCCAAACGACAGAGTGGCAATAGCCCTTCTTCGACCTGAAGGTTTTGATTTACAATGTTAGAGCGGAATAATCAGCACCCTGCCAAAGTTCTGGTGGTGCTGCATCAGGAAACATCAAACCCCGGTCGCGTCGGGCAGCAATTGGTCAAGCGCGGGTTCGAGTTGGATATTCGCCGCCCTCGTTTTGGCGACCAACTGCCAGACACACTTGCTGACCACGCGGGCTCTGTCATTTTTGGCGGTCCAATGAGCGCCAATGACACCGATGACTTCGTGAAGCAAGAGATCGACTGGATCAGCGTTCCGCTCAAAGAAAACAAACCCTTCCTGGGCATCTGCCTTGGTGCACAAATGCTTTCTAAAAACCTTGGTGGCCAAGTCACAGGCCATGATGATGGATTGGTTGAGATCGGCTATTATCCGCTGGAAGCAACTCAGTCTGGCACTGACCTAATGGAATGGCCACAGCAGGTTTATCAATGGCACCGGGAAGGTTTCTCTCTTCCCATGGGTGCAGAGCTCCTGGCTTCAAGCCCGACCTACAAAAATCAAGCTATCCGCGTAGGCGATAATGCATTCGGCATCCAGTTTCACCCGGAACTCACATACGCCATGATGAGCCGCTGGACCACTCGCGCTGCAAGTCGTCTGGTGTTGCCCGGAGCCAAAAAGCGCGGCGAGCACTTCCGCGAGCGCTTTGTGTACGACCCAGCAGTTCTACATTGGCTGGAAAACTTCATGGACAACTGGATCGGCTACGCATCCGAACCCGCCAGTCACTGGTCATCTCACTCAGCTAAATAGCAAAAAGGCCCGGTCATTGCCGGGCCTTTTCATATAGGTTTGCACTTTAGTTATTCAGCTGCAACAGCCTCTGCACCAGACATCTTTTCTCCCGGCTGCAGGATTGGAGAACCAACTGGCAAAACATCACGACCACAAACATCCTTATAGATAATGTGCGCCATCACATACCATGCGCAGAAAGAACACAGGATCAGCACGTAACCGGCAATCACATTAAAGACCGCTGGACCGAAATGCCCCAGAACCAGCAGGATGAAACCGAGCAGCAGGCTGCCGAAGATGGAAGCTTCTGCAGTGTGAATGTGCAGCGCGCCGTAGAACATAATGCCGGTATAGATGGTGAATGGCAGCAAGAAGAAGCCGATGTCAGAATGGGAAGATGTATAAAAGCCCAGTTTGTTGCCAACAAGAATGCCTGCAAACGCCAGCCAGAATGCACCATAAATGGTGAAAGCGCTGTAACCGAAGTTATTGCCAGTCTTTCCTGTCTGGAAACCAGCGACCAACTGCGCAAGACCACCAACAAAAACGCCAAGCCAGAGCACTGGGCCCATGTTTTCCAGAAGACCAATGTTCACCATTTGCAGAACAAAAGTCGTCATACCAAATCCAGCAAGGCCGATAACTGCTGGGTTTCCTGTTTTAGTTTGCACGGTTGCACCCTCAATAAAAAACCCAACTCTGGCCTGGTAGGAAGGCAGTTCCTAAAGATCAGAAATTGGGAAACACATTGTTGAATTGGTTGGAGCGCTGAGTACAGAAGGACACAGACAGGAACAACCGCACTACTACGGAACGTAGCAATACCTAACGTCACGTGCTGCAGATAAAAACGAGTAACATATTGATAATTATATATATTTAAAACATTAAAACAAAAAAACCAGCAATGCATAGTGCTCATGCACCAAACGCATTGCTGGTTAATCCAGATTAGCAAATACCTTCAGGACTTATCCCTTAAAGGTAACAATCAGATCTTTCGCATCAAGCTGATCACCTGGAGCCACACAGACTTCGTTGATCTCACCATCACGCTCCGCATGAACAGATGTTTCCATCTTCATTGCCTCAATGGAAACAAGCAGATCACCAGCTTTCACAGCCTGACCAGCTTTCACAGCGAGCGTAGAGATAACGCCCGGTACTGGCGCACCAACCTGAAGCTCATTGTCGTCATCAACTTTACGACGCGCAGGTGTGTTTGCAGCACTGTGAGTGCGGTCGATAATACGGATGTTCCGAGGCTGACCGTTCAGTTCAAAGAACACACGCTTTTCACCGTGCTCATCAGTTTCACCAATCGCAAGACAAGAGATAACCATTGTCTTACCCGGCTCTAGCTCAGCCATAATCTCATCACCAACCTTCAAACCATAGAAGTAGGTTGGCGTTGGAAGTACGCTGGTCGGGCCATACTTGTCCTGAGCCTTGGCAAATTCAGTGTAAACCTTCGGATACATGAGCATAGAAGACAGCTCTTGCTCAGAACCTTTACGACCCAGAACACCTGTCAGCTCATTACGCTTGGCATCCATGTCCTCAGCTTCAAGCAAAGACCCAGGACGAACCGTAATCGGCTCTTGCCCCTTCAGAACTTTCTTCTGCAGTTCAACAGGCCAGCCACCCGGAGGAATACCAAGGTCACCGTGCATCATGTTGACGACGGATTCCGGGAAGGAGACTTCCTTGTTCGGATCGATAACATCTTCCGGCGTAATGCCCTGAGACACCATCATCACCGCCATGTCACCAACAACTTTGGAACTTGGCGTCACCTTCACAATGTCACCAAACATCATGTTCACGTCCGCATAGGCTTTCGCCACTTCGTGCCAACGCATCTCAAGACCAAGCGAACGCGCCTGTTCTTTCAGGTTGGTGAACTGGCCACCAGGCATCTCATGCAGATAAACCTCAGAAGCCCCAAAGCGTAGATCGCTCTCAAACGCACGGTACTGTGTACGAACAGCTTCCCAGTAGAAGGAAATCTGCTGGATACGATCTGTGTCCAGACCGCTATCGCGAGAAGTTCCTTTCAGAGCTTCAACAACGGAACCCATACATGGCTGAGAGGTCAGACCTGATAGGGAATCCATCGCCAAATCAACAATGTCAGCACCACTCTCAACAGCCGCCAGAACAGTAGAGGCCGCAATACCGGAGGTGTCATGGGTGTGGAAGTGGATCGGAATATCGATCTCATCTTTCAGCGCCTTGATCAGAACTTTCGCAGCCTGCGGCTTCAACAGACCGCCCATATCCTTAATACCAAGAATATGCGCACCTGCAGTTTCAAGCTCTTTCGCCAGATTGACGTAGTACTTCAGATCATACTTCGGACGCGCGCTGTTCAAAATGTCGCCAGTATAGCAAAGCGCTGCTTCACACAGCTTGCCTTGCTCCTGAACAGCATCCAGGGACACACGCATGTTCTCAACCCAGTTGAGGCAGTCAAACACACGGAACACATCAACACCAGATTCAGCAGCCTGACGCACGAAGTGCTGAACAACGTTATCTGGATAGTTCGCGTAACCCACACCGTTGGAACCGCGAAGCAACATCTGAATCAGCAGGTTAGGCGCTTTATCGCGTACGAGACGCAGACGCTCCCAAGGATCTTCAGTCAGGAAGCGCATGGACACATCAAAGGTCGCGCCGCCCCAGCATTCCAAAGAGAACAGCTCAGGCAAACCCTGGGCATAGCTATCAGCAACCTGCGCCAAATCGTAGGTACGCATGCGTGTCGCAAGCAAAGATTGGTGCGCATCACGCATCGTCGTGTCGGTAACAAGCACTTGCGGCTGAGCTTTTACCCACTTGGCAAATTCTTTCGGACCAAGCTGCTCCAGCTTCTGACGAGTCCCGTCCATTACTGGCAGCTTGAACTTCGGTGCCACAGGTGCCGGTGCATCAGCTGGTGGTTTCGGGCGTCCCTTTGTTTCAGGGTGGCCGTTTACAGTGACATCAGCAATGTAGTTCAGCAGCTTCGTCGCACGGTCAGCTGTTTTAATGTTCTCAAACAGCTCAGGCGTGTCATCAATAAAGCGCGTTGTGTAAGAGTTGTCCTGGAAGGACGCATGCCCAATAATCCGCTCAAGGAAAATCAGGTTGGTCGCAACGCCGCGAATACGGAATTCGCGCAGCGCACGATCCATACGCGCACATACTTCCTCAGGTGTTGGGGCCCAGGCGGTCACTTTCTCAAGCAGAGGATCGTAGAAACGGGTGATCACCGCGCCGGCATAAGCCGTGCCACCATCAAGACGGATACCAAACCCGGTCGCACCGCGATAAGCGCTCAGGCGGCCATAATCTGGAATGAAGTTGTGCTCAGGATCTTCCGTCGTAATACGACATTGAAGCGCATGACCATTCAACTCAATCGCGTTCTGCTCAGGAACACCGGTGACCGTTTTATCGCCAATACGACCACCTTCCGCAATGCGGATCTGCGCGCGAACCACATCAATGCCAGTGACTTCTTCAGTAACGGTATGCTCCACCTGAATACGCGGGTTCACTTCAATGAAGTAAACCTTGCCAGTATCCGCATCCATCAGGAACTCAACAGTACCCGCGCCGCAGTAATCCACTTCGCGGCCAATCTTCAGGCCATACTCGCAAAGCTCACGGCGTTTTTCTTCATCAAGATATGGTGCAGGCGCACGCTCAACCACTTTCTGGTGACGGCGCTGAATAGAACAATCGCGCTCAAACAGATGTACGAGATTGCCATGCTGATCACCAAGGATCTGAACTTCAACGTGACGGGCGCGCTCAACAAGCTTCTCGAGGTAAACCTCGTCCTTGCCGAACGCTGCTCTCGCTTCACGTTTCGCTTCAACAACTTCGCGAAGAAGCGTCTCTTCATCACGGATCACACGCATGCCGCGGCCACCACCGCCCCATGACGCCTTGAGCATCACCGGATAGCCGATCTGCAAAGCAAGACGCTTCACTTCTTCCATGTCTTCAGGAAGCGGATCCGTCGCAGGCATAACAGGAACGCCAGCTTTAATCGCCAGTTCACGTGCTGCTACTTTGTTACCCAGGCGGCGCATTGTATCAGGCGATGGGCCGATAAAGATAATGCCGTTCTCACCGCATGCCTCAGCAAACTCTGGACTCTCGGAAAGGAAGCCATAACCCGGATGAATTGCATCAACGCATTGCTCTTTCGCGACGCGGATAATCTCGTCGATAGACAAGTAGGCCTCGATTGGACCCAGGCCTTTACCCACCTGATAAGCTTCATCAGCCTTAAAACGGTGTAAAGCCAGCTTGTCTTCTTCAGCAAAGACAGCAACTGTCTGGAGACCAAGTTCGTTTGCAGCTCGAAAAACTCGAATTGCAATCTCTGAGCGGTTAGCAACCAATATTCGTTGAATAGCCAAAGTTAGGTCCCCCAGTCTCTATGTATTTTGGGGCTTTATAGTCGAGCAAATCCCTCTATGGAAAGATTAATTTATAGTCACATGAGCCATTACTACATTTACCGGGTCACAAAACATTAAGAAAACGGGGAAATTCTAAGGAATTTATCGTACAATTGAGAAAAACTAAACACGTAAAAATATATACACAAACACCGTAAATTTTGACTTCTCTAATATATCTCACGAAAAATTTTCTACTTTTACGACTAAAGGTGCAACTTTTATCCGATCGCTCATGTGCAAACAGCAGGATTCGCGATGCGAACCCTGCCGAGAGCATAGGTAGGTGTCATTTTGGCTTAACGAATTAAGCCCAGCCGGAAACCCTCGGCCACAGCATGTGTTCTGTTTGCAGCGTGCAGTTTTCTGGCAGCGGAAGCCAGATACCAATCTGCTGTATGCTGAGAGATACTCAGGATCTGACTAATCTCCCAACTTGTCTTCCCTGCAGCAGACCATTTCAAGCATTCAAGTTCACGAGGTGTAAGGCGATGGCGGGGCCGACTGGTATTAGCACCAATCAATTCGCGCACCTTATTGCTCGAGTAAATGCCAACAAGATGAAGAACACTGATTTCGCGCTCATTCAGACGTACTTCCGGCCCACCAAAGATCAACATGCCTTGATAGCCTTGAAGGCCATGCACTGGCACGCAGACGCCGTCGTACATTCCGTAATCGCGCGCTTCTGACAGAACTTGCTGTGCAGCGGCAGTAATATTGCGATCACGAGCAACGCTTGACCATAAGAATGGACGGCTTGCGGTGCGCGCCTTCGCAACAATCGGATCGTTTTGTACGTAATCACGGTCGAGATAACGTTGTTGCCATTCAGGGCGCCAACCACTCAACATAATTGACCCATCAAAAGATGCGCCAGCTTCGGGGATCGCAGCGAGACAGAAGCTTGTAAAGCCAAAAGACTGGCCAAGTTCAGCAATACGCTTAGAAACACCTTCGGATGTTTCTTCATTATTAATAGATTCAACAAATTCTAGTGCAGCAGTCAACGGATTCATTTTATACACCCCTACATATTATGCCTCCAACAACCTTACTCTACGCAATATCCACTCAATATAGAAGGTGTATCTATCACCCATCTTCTATTCGAGGCTCATTGTTTTCATATTGGGAAAGAAATCTATTCAATTTAACTTCTATACCAATAGAATTACGTCCATATATATTGACATTGTTAAATTGCACTATGTCTTTTTCGAAAAGCTCAGAAGGAAAAACTTTAAACTTAAAGATCGAATTAGTATTTCTTTGGAAAAAGCTATTGTTAGGAGCAGGTTAATAAAACGTTAACCTTAGATTGCACACCCACCAATACGGATGCGTATGTAATATAGGAAAAATATTCCAGCAATTAGCAAGGTATCGCAGTTAGATTCCGTGTTTCTTTTCATTCTGCATAGATGCAAAAAACTTAACGATACGGCTGAGGGGAAAGCGGGGATAACTCCTCCCCGATGAAACTCACTGGTTAAAACAGAAGTGGCAACAAGCCTCATCTAACACTTATCCGCGGCATGTCTGGGGGCAATTAGAATTGGCAAAATTTATGCTAATACAAGACATTTACTAATGAAATCGGTTAGTAACAACGGCGAATGTGTTACACATAACCCGCAAAACTTCAGGCTTCTTGTAACCATTTAACACGATGTAACCTACCCAAAACGGCATATACTGCACGTTATAGTCATGCATCTTATTCAGCGAAAGCAGCAGGCGAACAATAACGTATACGCAAAAAACCCTTTTATGCCGGTATGAAACTGAAACTTCATTCCAGCACTCATCATCAGCATTTTTCGTCTTTATTCATTCCAGAGCTTTACAGCGATTTTCTCTGCCATATAAATGCCACTTCATTGGGTGAGGCACCGCACGGGCATTTTCAGTATCCCAGCCGAAGAATTGGGTACCGAGATACGTTTGGCCATAGACTACGGAATTGCACTTCTAGATGAACAAGAACACGCTGCACCGAACAACAAGATCACGGTCTGTCACTGCGATTTTGGGGCCAACGAACACTGGTAAGACGCATCTGGCTATCGAGCGGATGAGCGCATACTCGTCTGGCCTTATCGGATTACCACTCCGTCTGCTGGCCAGAGAAGTCTACGGGCGTCTTGTAGAGAAGAAGGGACCGGATCTTGTCGCGCTGATTACAGGCGAAGAAAAGATCATCCCGAAGAACCCACGCTTCTGGGTCTCTACTGTAGAGGCAATGCCAAAAGATCTCGACGTAGACTTCGTCGCCATTGATGAAGTGCAGCTGGCTGGCGATCTGGAACGTGGCCATGTCTTCACCGACCGCATCCTGCATTTGCGTGGCAGAGAGGAAACTCTGCTGCTTGGCTCTTCGACAATACGCCCCTTGCTCGAAAAGCTGATGCCGGGTCTGAATGTGATCACGCGACCGCGCATGTCCATTTTGACATACGCAGGTTCTAAAAAGATCACGCGCCTCCCGCGTCGCTCTGCAATCGTCGCCTTCTCTTCCGATGAAGTGTACGCGATCGCAGAACTCATCCGCCGTCAGCGCGGCGGTGCAGCAGTTGTCCTCGGCTCTCTTTCTCCCAGAACGCGCAACGCTCAGGTTGACCTGTTCCAGAACGGCGACGTTGACTGGCTCATTGCCACCGACGCTGTAGGTATGGGTTTGAACCTGGATGTAGACCACATCGCGTTCGCCGGGCACCGCAAGTTTGATGGCTATCAGTACCGCCAGTTAACCCCGTCGGAGACCGGCCAGATCGCCGGACGAGCAGGTCGACACCTGCGAGATGGTACTTTTGGTGTAACGGGCCGGGTACCCGGTTTTGACGACGAACTTGTCTATCAACTCGAATCTCACGAGTTTGAGCCCCTCAAAGTGCTGCAATGGCGCAACCCAAATCTCGATTTTTCCTCGATTCGCGCACTTTTGCGCAGTTTGGAGCATTCTCCGCGAGAAGAGGGCTTGACCAAAGCCCCTCCGGCGGAGGATATCGGTGTTCTCGAACTTGCTAATCGTGACAGGGACATTCTTTCCCTCGCGACGACGCAAGAAAGAGTTTCATTACTGTGGGATACCTGTCAGGTTCCAGACTATCGCAAGATAGCTCCGGCAAACCATGCAGATCTCGTAACAGGGATTTATTCCCATCTGATCCGGGATGGAGCCATTCCGGATGATTGGTTTAACAGTCAGATAAAACTGGCAGACAAAACCGATGGGGATATAGACACACTGGCGAACCGGATAGCACATATCCGTACGTGGACCTTTGTGGCAAACCGTGCCGACTGGCTGAACGATCCTGCTCATTGGCAGGAAGTGACGCGCGGCATAGAAGATCGATTATCAGATGCCCTTCACGAACGGCTTACACAGCGGTTTGTGGATCGGCGAACCAGCGTATTGATGCGACGTCTGAGAGAGAACAAAATGCTCGAAGCGGAGATCACCGCAACCGGAGATGTCCTTGTAGAAGGACAGCACATTGGCCAGCTTCACGGCTTCCGCTTTGCTCCGGATGCAACGGCAGAAGGACAGGAAGAAAAAGCTGTCCGTGCTGCGGCCCAAAAAGCACTAGCTAGCGAGATTGAAAACCGTGCAGAACGGTTATCCCGCGCGCCCAACGAAGAGTTCATCCTCTCCGCAGACGGCACATTAAGATGGCAGGGTGAATCCATCGCCCGCCTGATAGCTGGTGAACAGACCCTGCGCCCATCCTTGATCATTCTTGCTGATGAGCAGTTGACGGGACCTGCACGCGATATGGTGCAGGAGCGCCTTGATCTATGGATCAAGACACACATCGAAACACTCCTGAAGCCGCTTTTCGACCTGGAACAGGGCGAAGAGATCGAAGGCATCGCTCGTGGCGTGGCATACCGCCTGACCGAGAGCCTTGGTATCCTTGAGCGTCAGGAAATTTCTGATGACATCCGTCAGCTCGACCAGCAGATGCGCGGTTCACTCCGCAAGCTCGGTGTTCGCTTTGGCGCCTATCACATCTATGTCCCTGCTCTTCTGAAACCAGCACCAAGCCAGCTGCTCGCGCAGCTCTGGGCGCTGAAAGAAGGCAAAGGCGAGATCAAAGGCCTGACTGAACTTCCTCAGCTGTCCGCATCTGGCCGTACGTCCGTTCCAGTAGATCCGGAGATCGAAGGCGCGCTGTATCGCGTCGTAGGCTTCCGCGTTTGTGGTCCACGTGCTGTACGCGTCGATATTCTGGAGCGCCTGGCAGACATCATCCGTCCGCTGGTAGCCTGGAAACCCCTGGAAGAAGGCATTGAGCCGCCAGAAGGTGCACTGACAGAAGGCGGCGCATTCACCGTTACTGTTTCCATGACCTCCCTGCTCGGCTGTGCAGGCGAAGACTTCACAAACATCCTGAAGTCTCTCGGTTACCGTCTGGAAACACGCGAAGAACAGCGCCCTGTCGCCAAAAAGCCTGAAGCTCCAATTGAAGCACCTGAAGGTGTGGAAGCAGAACAAGTTGAAGGCGAAGCTGCAGCACCGGTAGCGGAAGAACCTGCAACCGAAGAGACCCCAGCTGAACCAGTAGAAGAAGCAGCACCTGCTGAAGCTTCTGAGGAAGAAGCTGGCGAGCCAGAGATGGAAACAGTTACTGTTGAAATCTGGCGCCCGGGTCGTTTCGGTGGACGTCGCAACAACAACGAACGTCAGCGCAATACACGCAGTGGCAACGAACGTCGTGGCGGTCCTCGCAGCAACAACGCTCAGCAGCGTCGCAATCCTGGTAAGCCTGGCGGTAAAGGCCGTGGCTTTAGCAAAGACCAGAACCGCGGCCAGCAAGGCAAGCCTGCTCCACGCAAAGACAAGCCGTTGGATCCGGATTCTCCGTTTGCAGCACTGATGTCCTTGAAACAGAACTTGGAAAAGGGCGACAAATAGTCGCCCCTTCGGGCTAACTGATATGGCAATACCAGAAGCACAAGAGTCTCTTCGCATCGACAAATGGCTCTGGTATGCCCGCATTACAAAATCTCGGACACTGGCACAAAAACTGGCAGTGTCCGGGCATGTTAGATTGAACAAAGATAAGATTGCGGCCGCCAAAACAGCTGTAAAGCCCGGTGATGTACTGACCATCACAATGCCGCGACGCCTTTTGATCCTTAAGGTTTTAAAACTTGGCACCCGGCGCGGTCCAGCCCCTGAAGCACAGCTGCTTTATGAGGACATGTCTCCCCCTCCACCACCCAAGGAAACACAGGTCCAGGTTGCCAAGCGCGAGGCCGGTGCAGGACGCCCAACGAAACGGGATCGACGCCAAATCGCCCGGATTCGGGGCTTCAACGAAATTGATCCTTTTTAGCGGCAACTTTACGCAAATTTTGCCCCAATATTGCAATCTCTTCGCCTATGACAGCGCTTGCACTACCCACTGAAAACCGGTAGCAAAGAGCACAAGTTTAAAGGACGAGAAAATCGTCAGGGCCACGAGAGCCCGTGCCGTTTGTCTTCAGACAAATTTGCAGCGCCAGAGACTAAGAGGATTGCGATGACATACGTCGTCACAGACAATTGCATCAAATGCAAATACACCGACTGTGTTGAAGTTTGCCCGGTCGATTGCTTTTACGAAGGCGAGAATATGCTCGTCATTCATCCAGACGAATGTATCGATTGCGGTGTGTGTGAACCGGAATGTCCAGCAGATGCAATTCTCCCAGATACTGAGCCTGGCTTGGAAAAGTGGGTTGAGCTTAATGCTGAGTACGCAGAAAAGTGGCCGAATCTGACTGTTAAGAAAGATCAGCTTCCAGAAGCTGCTGAGTTTGATGGTGTTGCAGAAAAACTCGAAAAGTATTTCTCTGATAAGCCGGGCACTGGTGATTAAGGTCCCAAAAGCTTAGAGCTACCAAATATTTATTATTTGCCAGACAGTATCCGCGGATGTCTTAATTCCTCTCTTGCTTGAGAGAGGTTGGAAATCCGTGGATAATGTGCTATACAGTTTTTTACAGTCATTTGGCTGTCTGGTTGCACCCTCCCCACTCGGAGGTTTTTTTATGGTCGCAGTTCAATTGAAGTGCGCACAATAATTTACTCCAGCATTCGCCGAAGTAGCCACAACATAGAATTCGACTGATCACATTTGAACGCGGAACCAATTGATGCGAGAAGTAGCTTTCCGCATACATTGGACTTTTCACGTTTTTCCAAAGAGAAAGATGCGGCGAACGCGCTGCATCTAGGTTGCTTGCGTCTCCCAGACAGCAAACAACCACTGCGCAGGAGAAGTATAGCGTATGGCCACACCCGCAAAAAAGACCGCGCAGCGTCAGGGGTTTAAAACAGGTGAGCACATCATTTATCCATCTCACGGCGTTGGATTGATTACTGCAATTGAAGAGCAGACCGTAGCTGGATACTCTCTTGAACTCCTCGTAATTGACTTCGAACAGGATAAGATGACGCTCCGTGTTCCAGTTGCAAAAATTGCTTCTGTAGGAATGCGTAAGCTGTCTGACGCATCTACCGTTAAGAAATCTCTTGAGACCATCGCAGGTAAACCTCGCGTGAAGCGTACCATGTGGAGTCGCCGCGCACAGGAATACGAAGCAAAGATCAACTCTGGCGATCTCATTTCAACCGCTGAAGTTGTTCGTGACCTTTATCGCTCTGATTCCCAGCCTGAACAGTCTTACTCCGAACGTCAGCTTTACGAAGCCGCATTAGACCGTATGGCACGTGAAATCGCAGCTGTTCAGAAACAGACTGACACAGAAGCAATCAGACAGATCGAAGGCGTTCTTTCCACGTCTCCAGGTCGTGCTGCCAAAGTTGCTCCAGCAACTGATGGTGAAGGCGGAGGTCAGGAAGAGGCAGCTTAATCAGCCTCTCCTAATCTAACTGATTAAAAGAAAGCCCTGCTCCAAGCGGGGCTTTCTTTTTTTGTCAAAAGATCCAAATGAACTTCAGCGCCGTATCTCAGTTTAATCGAGGGAGGCGTAAATGGCTCATTATGAAAGAGACCAAAGTCTCGGGCCTCTTGCCCGTCTGGCAAGAAAAGCCCCATATCTGTCAAAAGAAGAAGAATACAAGCTCTTGGAAGGCTGGATTGTCAGAGGCGATCACAGATCACTCGATAAGCTATCTCTGTCTCACTCCCGCTTGGTCATCGCTCAAGCACTTCGGTTCAAGTCCTATGGTGTCCCGCTCTCTGATCTAATTCAGGAGGGCCATATCGGCCTTATGGAAGCAGCCAACAGGTTCCAGCTCTCCAAAGACGTCCGTTTTGCCACCTATGCAACTTGGTGGATCAAATCATTCATTCAGGACTATGTGCTCCGCAACCAGTCGATTGTTCGCGGTGGAACCTCCTCTCGCCAGAAAATGTTGTTTTTCGGCTTCAAACGTTTGCGCGCAGAACTCTCAAGCAAACATCCTGACTTGAATGAAGAACAACTGCATCAGCAAATCTCAGAAAAGACAGGAGCAAAACTGAGGGATATAAGAATGATGTCTTCCAGATTAGGCCGGAAAGACACATCCCTCAATGCGAGCCTGAAAGGCAGCGAAACGAACCTGCAGCTTCAGGACACCCTCGCGGCTGAAGAACCTCTGCCAGACGAACTCGTCGAAGTGCACCTAGACCAGGAACGCGCAAAACGTCGTCTTTTCAATGCGATTAAAACGCTGCCACCACGCGAGCAGCGCGTCATTAAAGACCGCAAGCTAAAAGATGAAAGCGTTACACTGGAAGCCCTTGGCAAAAAACTGGGTGTTTCAAAGGAGCGTGTTCGGCAAATTGAGTCACGAGCAATGCAGAAATTGAAAGACGCTCTCACGCATTCGGATGGCTATGAAGCCAGCGGCTCATAACGCACTGCCTGAAAAACGAGCTTCTTTAGTCGGTAATGACCTTCAGGAGCTCACCTGGCTTGAAGCGTTGGTTCGCCTTAACCTGATTGAGGATCGTGAACAGCTCCAACCGACGCGATGGCTCAATGCCGCTCATGCCAACAGCAAGCTTACGAGCCGTCTCTCCACCCTTCGCTTGAATAATCTTAACTCGAAGTGGGTTAAGTCTGGCTTGTTCCGTCGGGCTTAGCTGTCGGAAGCTGCCAAGAGATTTTTCAAAATCACGAGTGAATACAGCAGTTGGCGAACGATTTGCGAAGATAAACCGATATCCGGTTAAGCCAATGCGTACGACACCGATGCGGAAAGACCAACCATCTGTAATTGCAGATCCAATAACGGCTGGCAAACCATTGATCGTGGTCGGGCGAACACTGTTATCAATCAAGCCATTGATCCAACCAGATAACATATAATCAGTTAAGCTGGCATATCCCGTCAGATCAGCACCATCAAAACGCATGGCAGTGCCGGAGTTATTACTCGCCAACACAGCCTCAGCAGAGTTCTCAAGCACAAAACCCTTTGGCACACTGAAGGAGATACCAAGGCCTTTGTGAAGGAACTGCCGCGCACGGACATACCCTTCCAGTGGATCGTCACCAAACAACATGCCATCCAAGCTGGTCAGATAGTCTTCACGACCATTCAGACCAATCCCCGGCGCACCGATCTGCCGTGCACTACGCACAGCGCGTTGAATACGATCAGGCGTGTTTGGATGAGAAGAAAGAAAATCTGGCGCTGAACTGCTTTGCCCACCAAGCTGCTGATAGCGTGCAAATTGCCCCATTGTGTTCAGGAAGCGCGCTGCGGCGTAAGGGTCATACCCAGCGCCAGCAAGTGTTCTCACACCCACATCATCAGCTTCAAGCTCCTGCTCCTGAGAAAAGCGCGCGAACTGCACCTGTTTCTCTTTGACTGCGGCATCAATGGTCTGCTGATCTTTGCCGATATTGGTCATCACTTTGGTGACGAACTCAGCCTCTTCAGCCTGACGTTGGCGTTTGATCGCATGACGCGCTGTCACGTGTGCCATTTCATGAGCAAGCACGGCAGCAAGCTCTGACGTATCATTGGCAAGCGCCAGCAACCCGCGCGTCACATAAAGATAACCACCTGGAAGAGCAAAGGCATTGACTGCAGGGCTGTTGAGCAAAGTAATGCGGTAGTGCGCTTCAGGGTCTTCCGAAGCTGCAACAAGACCACCAACAACACGTGCAATAGCTGCTTCAGCCTTACCATCCTTATAGACACCCCCATAAGTCGCGACGACACGCGGATGCTCTCTCGCCCCAACGTCACTCCCAAGCCCGGTTCGCAAGCTACCTGGTTTTTGAGCGCCTTGATTGGCAGAGCCGGTCAGCTGACACGCAACAAGAGCTACGGTCACTGCAGATATCACTAGCATTCTCAGGCTTGTCTGAAGTCCAGACAATGCACTACTCAAAGTCATTCGCGTTTCCGGCTCTTTGCCTTAGTCCAGAAGCTCCAACTGCGCTGGGTGCTTTAGCTCTATTAATGGTCCTTGGTTCAGTTGCATAACGCCCCTGAGGCGAACTCGCTTACCTTTCATCACTGAAAGATCATGCCCGAACTCCGAAAAATCCGCCAGCGTTCCCCTTTGAATAATCCCGGTTAAATCCTCTGTCCAGCGCTCACCAAAATTCAAGTATGTTTTGGATCGTGTTTGCCCAACAGAAATCAGCTTGGCTTCCACAATTCCATAAAGGCCGATTTGCTCGTAGCTAATTGACTTATAATCATTAATTACATTTTTAATGACCCATAATCCAACATTTTTCTCGCGAGCCATACTCTCCAAATTAATAAGGAATTTCAAGCAATTGAAAGCTCTTAATTGTGGCCTAACAATGGCCATTCCAGCTTTGACCAGCCTGACCGACAAATCACCCAATTCAGGATCAACCAGAATCGCAGGTCGGCGTCCCCACCGATCCTTTTGCTCAATCAACGCCTTTACCCTGACTTCCCGTTCCTCAAAAAAGTCATCAGCAAGCAGCAAATCCCGCTCTGGCATTGTCAAATCTGCGAGATAATAAAACTCACCATCGCTCGCGATAAATCTCAAAGGATTTGCGAGCACCTCCTCCATCATGATGGTCGGCAAGCTCTCATCAAGAACCGAACGCTCATCACACGGCGTCGCTAACACGGTTCCTATACAGCTCAGCAAAAAGCAGAAAAAAGCAACAAATCCCCGGAACACAACAACCCACCAACAAAGTCCTATTTGGGAATTATATCAGGTCGATGCAGTCGGAACGCCCCCGAGAACTCTCTGAGAGCAAACCTCAAAGACGCCGGTTGAACAAATTCTCTTGCTTGAACTGATACCTAGCTTGTTCACAGAGAAGCAATCTATCTCGCCTACAGCCAAATTTCATGATATTTGAAAACGCGCTGCATCCTCAACGGATGATAACATCTTAAGCGGATCGATCCGGTCACGGATCAAGACACGCCTAAAGGCCCCGTAGCTCAGCTGGATAGAGCGGCCGCCTCCTAAGCGGCAGGTCAGTGGTTCGAATCCACTCGGGGTCACCATTTATATGAAATTATAATGACCCGGCATGAGAAAATAATTACTACGGGAACAGGCCTCTTTCTCCCTTCTGCATACGATTAATTCTTTGATTTCCTTGAACCTAAGACTGTATATAGAAACAAAATTTTAATCAGTTTTTGCGGTATCTGCGATCACTCTTGTTCCTCAGGTACTTAGCATTAAATGCCGGTACATATCCAATGACTGCAAAGTACTTCTGGCGAAGAGCATTCGCGTATCTACTAGATCTGTTTATCCTCGGCTTTGTCATTACCGCTATTGTCGTCGCATATAACAGTGTTTTTTCTACACGATTTCTTGCGCCAGAACTTCTCAAGACAACTGCCTGTGCACCTCAATTTGACATGATCTCGCAAGAGCGTATGAATGAGATCTTACCGCTCGAACCAGGCCATCAACGCCAGCAAATTCTCTGCAAGCAAACAAACATGTTTGCAAGTAGCTTCCACATAACGGCTCTTCAGAAAATCTGGAAGGAAGGCAATGTCACACGTTCTGTCTCAGTGAGTTACTACTCTGATGAATACGGTAATCAAAGAACTTACCTCCCATCAGAGCCGTTCTTCTATTTGCTCGCCCCATTCGTATTTGCCTTGTTTCTTGCTAGAATGGGTCAGACCCCAGGAAAGCGTCTACTCAATTTGAATGTATATAATGCCTCTCTTCAGAAGCCTGATCTAAAGTCAGCATTAAAGCGTGAGTACTTTAAAGCGACAGTTCTCATCATCACAGCCTTGTTTGGGCTTTACTCACTCTATCAGATCATCATGTTAGATTTGGTAGAAGCAGGAAAACAAGCTCAGGAACTACTTCAAAACCTCGGACAAGGAAATTTCTGGCTTTGGATCGTAGGCGGGGTTGTTCTCAGTCTCGCTGCCTTCTGGTTCGAGTTTGGCTCATTCATACGATGGAGAGGCCGCACTTATTGGGATCAATTCGCAAATCTTACGACGAGTAAGACAGAAGACTTGGTAATGAGAAAAGCCGAAGCCGACAAGGTTATCGCTGATAAGTAAACCGCCAATTGGATGGTGAGCTCTCTTCGGCTCGCCATCCAAACTTAAATCTTGAGGCAGTTCTTTCATTTACATTTAGCTAATTGAGCCCACCATTGAGGCAGCCAAAACTGCACATGGAGGGTAAGCCATGAACTATATATCCAATGTGCTTAAACGGTGCGGAGATAATCTTCGGAACTGGTTTTACAATTGGATGGCCTGGATCAGCCGGCAGAAGAAATAAGAACACGAAGCCTCCCTGATCCTCCCATACAGATACTCACAATGGGAAGCAGCACCTCCGCTTCCCACCGGTCCAGCTGCGCAAAATCAGAAGAGCTCATCGCCCGGATTGCACAACGAGACGGCAAGACCAGCACTCACTGTATACGCCCTCTTTTGTAGCATCGCCTCTCTCATCTACGTTCGCTCTTACATGAAATTTCTGGCCCCCACCCCACCAACACGCCCTCACAAGCTACGTAATTTCACTCACCAATCTTAAACTTCGAGTATCTGCAAAGTAAGCTTATGTCGCTTTTTTGAGATATATTTCAGTTACATATCACAAATAGCACCCAGGCAAGATGAAGTCTCAACCAGACACTCACTAAACGTTTATGCAAACAAACAAAACAAGCAAATTCAGATAGTTATTTGACAGTTACGCTTTAGTCAGTACCGTCAATTCAAAGATATTTCAGAGTACTTACGGCATTCATAGATGAATGCGAATAACACTTTTCCCAATACTGGTAGACTGAAGTCGTATACATGTAATGTTGACATATCACCGATACGTGCAATCCCTCTATACATAAAAACTAATGTTTCGGGGGGAGGCCCGTACATGGCACCAATACTAGAAATCAGTGACCTCAAAGCGCGCGCTCGCAGACGCGTTCCAAAGATGTTCTTCGACTATGCCGACTCTGGTTCTTGGACTGAGAGCACCTATCAGGCAAACGAGAGCGACTTCGCGAAGATCAAGCTGCGTCAGCGCATCGCGGTCGACATGACAGACCGCACGCTTGCCACCAAGATGGTCGGACAGGATGTCTCCATGCCTGTCGCACTGGCACCAACCGGTCTGACCGGAATGCAGCACGCCAATGGCGAAATTCTCGCCGCACAGGCAGCTGAGGAATTCGGCGTACCTTTCACGCTTTCAACCATGAGCATCTGCTCTATTGAAGCTGTTGCAGCGAAGACCACGAAACCATTCTGGTTCCAGCTTTACGTGATGAAGGATCGGGACTTCATCAACGCCCTGATCGATCGCGCAAAGAACGCAGGCTGTTCTGCACTGGTTCTCACATTCGACCTGCAGATCCTGGGCCAGCGCCACAAAGATTTGCGCAACGGCTTGTCTGCCCCGCCAAAGTTTACGCCCAAACACATCTGGCAGATGGCAACACGCCCAATGTGGTGCATGAAAATGCTCACAACGCCAAACCGCACCTTTGGCAATATTGTCGGCCATGCAAAAGGTGTTGGCGATCTCTCCTCCCTGTCCTCATGGACAGCAGAGCAGTTTGACCCACGCCTGAGCTGGGATGACATTGAGTGGATCAAAAAACAGTGGGGCGGCCCGCTAATCCTCAAAGGCATTCTGGATAAGGAAGACGCACGCCACGCAGTCGATTCTGGCTGTGATGCGATCATCGTCTCCAACCACGGCGGACGTCAGCTCGACGGCGCACCATCCTCCATCGAGATCCTGCCGGAAATCGTGGACGAGGTCGGTGATAAGGTGGAGATCCACATCGATGGCGGCATTCGCTCAGGTCAGGATGTGCTGAAAGCCATCTGTCTCGGCGCCAAAGGCACCTACATCGGCAGACCGTTCCTGTACGGTTTGGGCGCAGGCGGTAAGCAAGGCGTGACACAGTCACTGGAGATCATCCAGAAGGAACTGGATACCACCATGGCACTGTGTGGTCGTCGCGATCTCAATACACTCAATCGCGACAACCTCTATTCCATCAGAGGCGAAAAAATCTAGAGCGCGTTCCGTTTGATTGTATTCAATCAAACGACAAGAATTCGCTCAAAATAAAGAAGTTAGGGCATGAGGCGTAAATGCAAACAAGCGCAACATGCTCTAACACCAGCAAAACACTCAGTCGGGAGACCCAACGGTCTCCCAGCTGTCATTGCGTTCAGAGCGGACAATCGCATCGATGATTTCCATGTTCTGGATTGCATCAGCAACACCGTAAGGCAGCTCTTCTTCACCTTTGACCACACGAGAGAACAACTCACCCTGCAGCGTATATTGATCACAGGCAGCAACGCGCTCCACTTCAATCGCACCATCCCCCGGCAAACTGCCAGAATCGAGACGCAAGATAGTCTCTTCACCAGCAGGTGCATTGAATGGGATGAGAATTTCCAGACGCTTGGCAGTCCCCACCAGATTGATACGCTGATACGGAGCAGACTGGGTTGAAACCGTAAATTGAGCCTGACGTCCTTCTCCAAAGTCCATCATCACAGATGTCAGACGGTCCGTGCCAAAGTTTCTGTCACGATCAACAAGGCTCACAACACGCTCAGGCTCAGCATCAAAGAAGTAACGTGACGCCACAATCGGATAGCAGCCAATATCCATCAGGCCGCCCCCGCCAAGCTCTGCTTTGTTGCGAATGTTCTGCGGGTCCTGATTGCTGTAACCAAAGAATGCCTGAATACTCTGCAGCTTGCCCAGCTCACCAGATTCTACAATCTCAAGCGCCCGCTGCCACTGCGGATGCGCCCGCACCATAAAGGCTTCCATTACGAAGCGGTTATCCGGCATTTCCAGCAGAAGACGCGCTTCATCTGCATCAAGCGCAATCGGCTTTTCACAGAGCACATGCTTTCCAGCTTTCACAGCCTCAATCGTCATCGGCACATGCATGTGGTTGGGAAGCGGATTGTAAATCACGTCAATATCAGGATCAGCCAACAGCGCCTCATAGGAACCATAGGCTTTCTCGATACCCAGTTCAGCAGCAGCTTTCTTGGCATTCTCCTCATTACGAGAAGCAATCGCGACAACCTCAACGCCCTTGGCTTTTTGAAGCGCAGGAATAACCTTTTCGCGGCCAATCCGTGCAGTCGAGAGCACACCCCATTTAACCATTGCAATTCTCCCAATCTATACTGCAGGAACCGTTATTTAGCGCGCTCAAAAGTAACCACTTTCTGCCCAACCTCAGTTTTAGAAAACCGGTCAAGTTCAGAAATGGCCGAAATGATGTGATAGAGTGAGCTTGCTGGCGCCGCTTCTTTCACAAAGCTACCATCCGGCAAAAACTTGTCTTTCCAGAGACCAGCAGGCACGCCCTCAAAGAACAATTCCAACGCCTTCAGAGCATCCTGCATAGATTGGCGAAACCGAGGCCACTCACTCTCAGGAGTGCACTCCAGCATGGCGATAGAGCCCTTAAGCCATTCAGCCTGAGACCACAGACGCGCCAGTGGGTCACGCATGGAAAAGTCATCATTGATGCCCATAACCGCAACACCGCGCTCACGATCTACGCCATGGACCTCCGCAATCTCAAAGAGACGCGCAGCAGCAGCCTTAGCGCGACCATCACCACGCAGCTTGTTCCAGCGGCTCAGCAACCATGCCCACTCAAAATGATGTCCCGGCTCGAGCGCCCTGCCCTCATCACCTGGCATCGGAGACCAATCCAGTGCAAAGAACTCACGCAAACCACCTGTTTTCTCGCAGATGAAATACTTCAGGCAAAGCTCACCAAGCTCATCTGCTAGCGCAGACCAAACGGCTTTCTGCTCAGTGCTCAGATTCTCAGAGCGTTCCCATTCAAGACACATTTCAAACAGATGCATATGCGGGTTGGCACCCAGTGGCGCACGCGCAGGCTCAGCTTCCTGAAAGCCCGCAACAGGATGCTTGAAGCGGCTCTTCAAAACATCAAGCAAAGCCCCGGCTTTCGCGCAGGCTTCCCCGCGCTGTTCACTGTTTACATCAGCAATGCTGGAAAGAGCCAGTAGCGCAAAGGCCTGATTGTAAAGGTCAAACGAAGTGTCGAGCAGCTCACCATCGGGCGTCGCAAGCGCACCGATATACCCATCAGCAGTGCCGTACACCCGCTCCACATAGGCTTGCGTGCGCAGCGCGACGTCCATCCACGGGCCATCCCAGCCCAGACGTCCTGCTTCGCAATACACAAACACCATACGAGGGTTGACGCGACCACGTCTGTTATCCGCACTACCTTCACAATCCAGTGTGATGGTCTCAGCAAAACCACCATTTGCAGCGTCTTCGCCAGCTTTCAACCAAAGCGGCAATGCATCTTCAAACAACCACGCGCGCAACTTATTCAGGTGATCGACAATCACTTCCGGTACTCCACACCATCATCAGCCCGCTCCCACGAACCCCCGATGGCCTCCATATGTGCAAATGAAATCAATGCGCTTAAAGGTTCGACTAAAGGACCAAAAAACACAAATCCGAACCTACGACGAGTAGGCGACAAGACAAAGCCAAATGAGCAAGTTTTTGGGGGATTATAAAGTATCAGAGAGTTAGTGGTGCCGCTGAAAGGACTCGAACCTTCGACCCCATCATTACGAATGACGTGCTCTACCATCTGAGCTACAGCGGCGTTCCAACAGGCACAAGGGGTGTGCCGGAAAGTGGAAGTTTGATACCCAAGCTCCCAATAAGATGCAAGTATGATTTGCAATGGCAGAGAATGCATCCACCATCAATCTACAAAGGCAGGAGACGCAACAAAGAGCACGTGTCCTGCCTGTGCAAGTCTCTTAGAGCACGTCGCGTTCATTAGCATTCATGCATCGTGCTCTAACATCTTTGGCCTAGCGAATTCTTCTCGTTTGATTGAACAAATCAAACGGAACACGCCCTTAGCGGAAGAACCTGAAACTCTGATCCTTTGGAGTTTTCGGATCTTCATCATCTGGTTCAGGTCCTGGGTCATCAGGAAGCTGAGAAAGCGGGAACTCCACCAGCTTCTCATCTTTCTTCTCAGGTTTATCATCCGGCGAGCTCGGAGCTTCCTTCTCAGTCTTGGAAGGGTCCTCTGCCTTGTCCGCAGCCTTTTCATTGGCTTTGGTCGGCGCCCAACTGGAAGATTCCACAGGTACGACAGTCGCACGAGGTTCTTCAGTCTTGGCTTGCTCATCTGGCTTTTTCTCAGCAGATGGCTCTTTAGCAGTCTCTGTCACAACAACAGGCTCAGCAACGTCAGCCTTTGCCGCCGGTGCCTCCACAGGCTCGTCCTTCACTGCAGCAGGCTTTTTTGCTTCCTGCGGTTTAGGCACAACGATATCCGCCTCGACCGGTTCCTTCAGAACCTGTACAGGAGCTGCCAGTTCAGGTGGCTCAAACAGCTTGTCATCGATGACTTCAATCAACTGCTCCTGATCCACAGCCCCTTCCGGTGCTGCCCACTCATAGGCATCCACACGGCCTGTCTTTGGAGAAACAGGCGCCCAATTGGCAGAGACAATGCCATCCGCAGTCCAGACTTTATCGCTTGGCGCACGTACAGCGCGGGACAACCACTCACGAATGCGGCCCTGATCACCATGCTCGCGCTCTTCAAGATCAGCCATTAGCAAGAACGCACGCTGCGTTGGCTCAGAGCGCAGAACGCGCTTGAGCTGGTCACGTGCTTCATCAAACTTCTTGGCTTCAATCGCAGCAACAGCAATCGCAATCGCGCCCTCAGAAGAGTAAGCACGCATGCTCGCCAATGTTCTGACGCGGCTCAGACGATCCGTGACAGAATCGCCAGGACGAACATGAGCATAAGCGTCAGCAAGATCTGGGTGCGGGCTCAACTTCCAGGTCGCTTCAAGGATCTTACTTGCTTTGCGCACCTCGCCTGAGCGTGTCCGCAAACGAGCTGCAACAATCGCAGCAGGTACCAGCGAAGGAGCAAGGCCATGCGCTTCAACAGCAAGCGTGCGTGCACGATCCGGATTCTCATTCTCCAGCTCAAGAGCACGTGCAGTCAGCAGAACAGCTTTCTGGCGACGAAGAGTTTTCTTATCCAGCATGCGAGCAGCATAGTTGCGCTCAAGCGTTGCAATGGCTTCTTCCCAGTCACCAGAAACGGCCTGATACCCAAGCACGGCATTGCCAGCCCAACGCAAACCCGGAACCAGATTAAAGGCTTCCTCGGCAAAATGGCGTGCGGCTGCAGGCTCACTTTCCCGTTCCGCTTCAATGTAAAGGCCGTGCAAACCCACAGCCATGGAGCGATCATCTTCCAGCATCGCCTCAAACCGGCGACGGCTTTCTGCATGATCACCATCCAGCTGAGAGGCCTGCGCCAGAAGCAGGCGAGCAGCAGGCTCGTTGCCATCCAGCAGTTTATCCGCCTTCAGACCAAACTTGCGCGCATGCAGCGTATCGCCAGATCCAAGGGCCATCAGCCCCTGAGACAGGGCATCATAGCCTTTGTCTTTCCGGCGGCTCTGCATGAAATGGGAAACCAGAGTTGGCGACTTCCAGATCAACCGGAAGAAGCCCCAAGCCACAATCGACGCCACGATGGAAGCACCAAACGCAACAACAGCTGTCAGCAAGCTTGCCTGAACAACATACCCCTGCCATTCAAGCGTAACGACGCCCGGACGGTCTGCCATCCAGGCTCCGCCGAGAGCCAGCAAAAATACAAACGCGAAAAAGATGAGAACGCGGACCATGTCCTTCGCTCCTTTCCGATACTACTTGTTTTCAGAAACAAGCGACTTCAAAACTTGAGCGGTGATTTTCTTCACCAATTCATCTGCTGCCAAACGGGCTTTCACCTGTTCGGCCCACGCTGCACCAACCTGTTGCATCGGTTCTGGCAAAGCATCGTAAGCCTTAATCGCTCCGGCAAGATCACCCGCAGAAACCCGGGATTCCATCGTGCCAAGTAACTCGCCGGAACTCGTGCCATCACTGTCTGTCGGCGTTCGAACAGAAACCAGTGACTTGGCGCTGGAGAACAGACGATCAACCACATCATCATTCTCACTCGTCAGCGACACCGCACTCATATCACGCGCGACCTTACCAAATCCGGCAATCAACGCAGCGGAGGACGGAATACCACTCGCGGCACTTGCCTTCAGTGGCGCCAACTCAGCAGCATCACCCGGAAGTACAGCTTCAACGGCAGCCAGTTCCGCCTCATAGGTATCACCAGAATCCACAGCATTGCGCAAAGAGGCAATCGCGATTGCACGCGCCGCACGCTCCTGCGCACTTGCAGTACCAAGAGCCTTCTCCAACCGGTCAACACGTGCAGTAATCTGCTGTGTTGTCTCGGCATTCGCCTGCGTCAGCGCTTCAATCTTGCCTTCAAGAACTTTCTGCTCAGCCGTCAACTTGCCAATCTGCGCAAGCGCTTCATCCACCTTGGAACCAGTTACAGCCAACTGTGAACCAAGATCCTTCAGTTGTGTCGGCGCTTCTTTCAATGCCTGAAACTGCTTTTGCAAATCTGTCAGACTGCCTTGCATGCCTTTCAGAACCTGCTCAGCATTCTTTCGGGACGCTGCGGTCAGATCAGCAACCTGCTTAGTCAGCTGATCCTGTGTCTTCTTCATGCTGGCAACAGCAACAGCATCACCGGCTGCACCGTTGGAAATCAATTCGTTCAGCTCTTTAATCTCAGCACCAAGCGTCGAAACCTGCTCTTGCACCTTCGCGGTCACACCTGCAGTCGCATCACTCAATTTACTGCTGGTTTCTTTCTGGATCGCATCCAGCTGATCAGTCAGGTTCTGAATGGTTTCCTTAGCCGCAAAACTACCCGCCGCATGATCTTTCAGCGCCGTAATTTCCTGGCTCAGCTGCGAATAGCGGTTCTTGGAGCTTTCCAGAAGAGCCTGAACCTCGGTCGCATTCTGACCAGAGCCGGCGCCAATCATCTGAAGCATGCCAACCTGATGCAGACCAACGCCAGCACCTGCAACAATCAGCGCACCAATAACGCCAGCAGCAAGCATCGCGCCAAATCCAGCACCTTGCTTAGGCGGATGCGGAGGCTTATCAGCAGGCCCGCCGGGGCCTTTACCGGAAGGAGGCGGTGGTGGAGGCGTATCCTTGCCACCCGAGCCAGCCTTATCGTCCTTGCCCTTCACAGGCTCTTTCGCAGCAGAAGCGGTGGAGGTTTTGCTCGCGGCAGCAGTTTTGCTGGCGCCTGTCGTCTTCGTAGCAGAAGGCTTTACTGTGCTGGATGCAGCAGCGTCCTTCTTCTCATCAACTGCGGCCTTTGCGCTTGCAGCAGCAGTCGGCTTGGCTGTTGTTGAGGCAGAAGGTGCCCCCGCAGCTGGTTTAGCGCCCGCTGCAGGCTTCGCAGCAGCAGCTTTCATCGCTTCAGTATTTTCAGTCTTCACGGATGATTGTGATTGTTGTTTGCCAGTTGGCGGCACAGAGCCCGCCTTGGTAGAAGTCGCCTTGCTCGCAGCAGGCTTGGCCGCAGGACCAGCGCTCGCGGCAGGCTTATCAGTCTTGGAAACGTCTTTCGCAGGCAGGTCAATCGTGACAGGCTTTCGGGATCCACTGGAGAGCGGAGATTTCCGTGATGATGTTCCACCACCCGAGCCTGCCCCGGTGGACGCCCCACCTTTTTTGTCATCAGCAGCCATCAAAACCTCCTAGAATGGCGCGTTTCAAGCAGTTTCCAGCCGCGCCAATTTTCATAGTCACGCAATCTCGACAAGGCCTCTTAAGAGGCCTCTTTCTTAACATAAGCATCCCTTTAGCAAACTGCTATCAGGGAGAATTAGCACCTTGCCAAACAAACTGCGACTTCTCCATAGGGCTCAGAGAAGTGCAAATCACTTCCTCTCAACTTATCGAACCATTGAGAAGTTCAAACAAGCTATCCTCACGCGGCGTTTTCGCAGTAAAAACCTCGCCAAACGCTCCAGCCTGCTCTGCAACCCGCTTTGAAACACATAATGCTTTCATAGAGTTAAGAAACACTATGGTTTTTTCAAGATTTGAAAGGCTGAGAAAAATTTGAATTGTTCGCGGAGAATAAAACAACACACAATCCAGCATCCCTGCTTCAATCAGTTCACGGGTTTTCTCAGAAAAGCCAGTCGCAGCAGCCATTTGGTAGACCTCCACCATACGGCAGGCAATGCCCTGCAGCTCAAGCTGTCCGGCCAGGTCACCACTGCGGTCAATCGCTGCAGGGTAAAAGACAGGCCCCACCTGCTTGCTGTCCGCAATCAGTCCGCCAAGGGAATCAACATCCCCATCCGCACATATGATTTCTTGGAAACCGGAAGCCTCTGCAGTTCTGGCTGTCGCCTCACCCACAGAATAGAGAGGAAGGTGCTGTAGCTGTGAAACAAGACCATTGAAGACAAGGGCTTCAATGGCATTCGCGCTCGTCACAGCAATCGCTTTGGCGTCCCCAGCCACATCACCGTCAACGGTCAGCGGCTGGAAACTCAGCATCGGCTCAACAATCACATCGTGTCCCATAGCAATCAGCTTCTGTGCAGTTTTATCCGCTTGAGGCTGAGGACGGGTCACGAGTATTTTCATTAGAGCTCCAGAAAGTTTGGACCAGACTTCGCCTTCAGCTCTTTGCCAAGCTCGCGGCCAATCTCTTCAGCATCGCTTAACGGGCCTTCACCTTCAACTGTGTGCGTCTGGCTGCCATCCGGTTTGATCACCTCACCCCGGAAACGGATACGATCCCCTTCCACATGGGAGAGACCAGCAATCGGCGTACGGCAAGAACCATCCATCTCAGCCAGATAAGCACGCTCCAGCAAAAGGCGGCTTTCAGTCTCTGCGTGATGGATCGGCGCAAGAATGCGCGCAGTCTCTTCATCACCAAGACGCGCCTCAATACCAATCGCGCCCTGCCCGACAGCAGGAAGGAAGTGCTCCACATCCATCAAAGACGTAACCAGGTCACCTTGTCCCAGACGACGCAGACCAGCGTAAGCAAGGAAGGTTGCGTCAACCACACCTTCACCAAGTTTGCGCAAACGGGTCTGGAGGTTACCGCGATACATCACCACATCAAGATCAGGACGCAGACGCTTAATCTGTGCCTGACGACGCAAACTGGAAGACCCGACCACAGCACCCTGTGGAAGATCTGTCAGTTTTTCTACCTTTGGAGAAATGAAAGCATCGCGCACATCTTCACGTGGAAGGTAAGCGGTCATGCCCAGACCATCCGGCAGCACTGTCGGCATATCCTTGGAAGAATGAACTGCCAGATCAATGGACTTATCCAGCAAAGCTTCCTCAATTTCCTTAGTGAACAAGCCCTTGCCGCCTGCTTCGGAAAGAGGCCTATCTTGAATTTGGTCTCCCGTTGTTTTTATAACAACAATCTCGAAGTCATCATCGGTTAACCCGTGTGCCTTCGCGAGACGAGCGCGTGTTTCATACGCCTGGGCCAGTGCCAGGGCGCTTCCACGTGTACCAATTCTTATAGGTTTTGTTTGCAAGGATCACATTCCCAATGCTAGGGGCTCATGTTAGATGAGCGACATAAAATCATCGGCCCGCGAAATCAACCATGCTTTGCGCATGAGAGAACGACAAAAACCAAGCGGCCAAAGGAGACCAAACGTGCTGACCATCCTCGGCATAGAAACGAGTTGTGACGAAACTGCCGCTGCTGTCCTTGAGATTGATCAAGATGGCAAATGCGTAATTTTGTCCAACGTGGTGCATTCTCAAATCGATGAGCACACACCGTTCGGCGGTGTTGTACCAGAGATTGCGGCGCGCGCCCACATTCAGTTGCTGGATGGTATCGTAGATCAGGCGATGAAAACAGCAAATGTGAAGTACTCTAATCTATCCGCAGTTGCTGCAACCGCTGGCCCCGGCCTCATTGGCGGCGTCATCGTGGGCTTGATGACAGCAAAATCTATCGCCATGGCAATCAATAAGCCATTGATTGCAGTGAACCATTTGGAAGGGCACGCCCTCACCGCACGCATGACGGATCAGGTTGAATTTCCATTCCTGCTGCTCCTCGTCTCCGGCGGACATACCCAGTATCTCCTCGTAAAAGCTCTTGGGGAATACGAAAGATTGGGCACAACCATTGATGATGCGATTGGTGAAGCGTTTGACAAAACAGCCAAACTGCTCGGCCTGCCTTATCCCGGCGGTCCGGCTGTAGAAAAAGCTGCAAAACTTGGTGATCCAACCGTCTACAAACTGCCACGCCCACTTTTGGACCGCCCCGGCCTCGACATGTCTTTTGCCGGGTTGAAGACAGCAGTGCGCACCGCCGCCTTAAAAGAAGAGCCTGTCAGCGAGCAAACCGTCAACAATCTGTGCGCTTCCTTCCAGGAAGCTGTCGCGGATGTTCTCGGAAAACGCAGTGCAAGAGCCTTCGAATTATTTAAAGATCGCTATCCGGATACGCCTGTCAAAATGGTTATTGCGGGCGGTGTTGCAGCAAACGAAGCAATTAGGATTCGTCTAAACGAGGTTGCCGCGGAACATAGTGCAGAATTAATCGCACCACCGCACAAACTGTGCACAGACAACGCCGCCATGATTGCATGGGCTGGAGCTGAGCGTCTGAGAAAACTCGTTGCCGAAGACCCATCTATTCTGGAACAAAACGGTAAGGGCGACGACATGAACGAAGCCCCACGCCCACGCTGGCCCCTCGACAAAATCTCCGAAAGCGTCGTCGGCTTCGGTCGCAAAGGCGCGAAGGTTTAGCGACGACCACACAGCACAAACATACTTCCAAAATCCCGCCTCGCCTGCGGGATTTTTCAGTTCTGAAGCGCTAAAAACTTATCCCCCTGCCCTCAACCGCGCTTATTCTCAGTGTTGTGCTCACGTATTCGGGCAGCTGGTGGACCGTCCATCAGTGCGGCGTGGGCTGGGCGGGGCTACCGGGTGAAGTAACGCATCATCTGGCGGGTTCGTTGAAACACCCCTTGAAAGTCTTTAGTGCAGGGACCAAGCGGAAGCTGGTCACCCGATGGGCGTCTACACTGGCAGGCGTTTAGCTATCACTGACACTCACGTTTGCCTCTGGCTGGTGTGTTTGTTGCTGATGGTGCCTGCTCCCAATGCCTTTCGGAGGAGATCTTGTTTCATACAAAAACGCCCGGGCAAGGCGAGCAGCCAATGCCGAAGAAACTAATTTACTTACAATGCGCAGGCACTGCCTGCTCGCCTTGCTCACACCCGAACTTTCGGGGCATTCCGTTCCACGCTGCAGGTAAAACCATGCGGCGCTAAAGCGCGTGTCATGCTGCTTATTATGTGCAAACTGCTATAACGCCTTGCTTGCAACAAACTCCTGCAAATAACATCTGCCAAATTCAAACAACATTGATTTGATTGATTCATGGTGGAAACGACATTGCAGCCTCGGCACAAAGCTTACGTCTATATGACCTGCGGCACACATCTTCTCGTTTTTGACGAACCGGAAACCGACATCGCAGGCACATTGCAGGTGCCAGGTGGAACACTGGACCCGGGCGAAAGCTATCTGCAAGCAGCCAAACGCGAGTTTGAAGAGGAAACCGGCCTGAGTGTTTCCGGCGCACTTGAGCAATTCACTGGCCATGACTTCCTGTATGACGATGCCCTCACCTCAGGTCCAGAGCTACACCGCCGCAAATTTTTCCATCTCAAAATTCAGGAAAAAGCAAAGCAGACTTGGGATCATTACGAAATGAGCCCAAATGACGGTGGAGATCCTATCCTCTTTCGCTTCTTCTGGGTTGATTTGGCAGACAACGAAACTAAGTCCAAGCTAACAATGCACGGAGGGTTCGATATCCCTCTTGAGCAACTGTGTGAACGACTGAACATCACCCAATAAGGAAAACAACATGACCACTGCTCTAAACAAGATCGCTGTAATTGGCGGAGGATCTTGGGGAACTGCGCTCGCCTTGGCAGCCGCAAGAGCAGGTCGGGAAGTCTCCTTATGGGCCCGCGATGCGGAAACCATCGCCGCAATAAACGCCAGCAAACAGAACCCGAAATACCTGCCCGGCATCGAGTGGACAGAGCAAATCACCGCAACCGGCATCCTTAAGCATGCTGTGAGCGGTGCCGACGCGCTTCTGCTCGTCACCCCAGCGCAAACAACGCGGGCGATGACAGAAGCGATCAAGCCGTTCTTAAAGCCAGCAACACCAATCGTTCTCTGCGCAAAAGGCATCGAGCAATCAACCGGCCAGCTCCTGTCTGAGGTGATCAAGTCCGTGGCGCCTGATGCCATCCCGGCAGCGCTGTCCGGTCCAAGCTTCGCACATGACGTGGCAAAGGGCTTGCCAACAGCCGTCACAATCGCCGCTGAAGACGGTGGAGTTGCAGACCAGCTTTCCGCAGCTCTCGCCTCAAAAAGCTTCCGCCTCTACGCAACTGATGACCTTATCGGCGTACAAATTGGCGGAGCCCTCAAAAACGTTCTTGCAATCGCATGCGGCGCAGCGGTCGGCTATGGCCTTGGCGCTAGTGCACAGGCAGCTTTGACGGCCCGTGGCTTCGCAGAACTGACCCGCCTCGGCATGGCACTCAATGCCAGAAGCGAAACGCTCACAGGTCTGTCTGGTCTTGGCGACCTGGTCCTCACATGTTCCTCAACCCAATCACGAAATTTTGCCTTCGGCTTAAAGATCGGACAGGGTAGAACACCGCAGGAATTGGTCGCACCGGGACAAAAGCTTGCAGAAGGCGCTCACTCCGCTAATATCGCGGTCGCCTTGGCAGCCGAACATGGTGTCGACATGCCAATTGCAAACACCGTGTCACAAATCGTAGCTGGGAAAATCGACGTCGCACAGGCTTTGAGCGACTTAATGACGCGCCCCCTCAAACGAGAGACACACCCCTAGTAGAATCCTTTTAAGCTAGGAATTGCCTGGTTGTATATCAGGGATCAAATGGTTAGGTTGAAAACCTGCTACTGGAGTATCCAATATGCTGTACGCTCTCATCTGCACTGATAAGGCGCATTCTGAAGACCTTCGCCAGAAAACACGACAAGACCATCTCGATTTTCTCAAGGGTCTTGGTGATCGCTTGAAGGCAGCTGGTCCTTTTATGTGTGATGACCTCGTATCTCCGACGGGTTCGCTGGTCTTGGTAGAAGCTGCGAACAGGGACGAGGCATTGGCAGTAGCTAATGAAGATCCTTATTCACTCGCAGGCCTCTTTGAATCTGTTGAGATCCGTCCTTGGAACTGGGTAATTAAGAACCCAGAAGCCTAATTTTGTTGTAAGTATTACAACACGTCAATTCTGGAGCACCAGTCTCTCATTGTAGGCAGGTGCTCTTTTTAATGGAGGCAAAGTTGCAATACTGGCTGTTCAAATCCGAACCTAACAAGTGGTCTTGGGATCATCAAAAAGCCAAGGGCGAAGAAGGCGAAGAGTGGGACGGCGTACGCAACTATCAGGCCCGCAACTTCATGCGCGACATGAAGATCGGAGACCGGGGCTTCTTCTACCATTCCAACATCGGCAAAGAAGTTGTCGGCATCGTAGAGGTCTGCGCGCTCGCACACCCGGATTCCACAACCGATGACCCACGCTGGGAATGCGTAGACATCAAAGCCGTCAAAGACCTTCCGCAGACAGTAACACTGGCGCAAGTGAAGGCCGAAGAACGCCTCTCCGATATGGCCCTAGTGACTTCCATGCGCCTTTCTGTTCAGCCGGTAAAACCGGAAGAATGGGCCGTGGTTCTGGAAATGGCAGGAATGGACCCATCTGAGGTCTAATCTCACGATGAAAATTACGGACCGGCGCGCTTTTATTTTGGAACAGACACGGCAACACCCTGTTCCTCATGCGCCGTCCATATTCCTTCACCTGGCAGACGAAAGCGTCGATCTCTGGCGCATGGGTGAAGAGGAGCTTGAAGAGCGCGGAGTCCCCTCACCATTCTGGGCATTTGCATGGGCAGGCGGACAAGCACTGGCACGCTACGTTCTCGACAATCCCGAGACTGTTAAGGACAAACACATCCTCGACTTCGCCAGCGGCTCAGGCCTCGTCGCTATCGCCGCAATGAAAGCCGGAGCAGCCTCAGCTATCGCAGCAGACATCGATCTCTTCGCTGCAGATGCCGCACTTATCAACGCAAACCTGAATCAGGTTACAATTCAAGTCAGCACTAAAGACCTTCTGGGAAGCTCTCTTGGTAATTACGACCTGATTTGCTGCGGCGATGTCTTTTACGACCCGGATATGACCACAAGGGTTCTTAGTTGGCTAGACACCAGTCCTAAGGAAAAACCAATTCCGGTTTTGGTAGGAGACCCTCGACGCTCCTATTTCCCAACCTCACGTCTCACCCACCTGCAAACCTATGAAATTCCAGTACAGCGAGAGCTGGAAGACAACGAGACAAAAAAGACACCCGTCTACGCGTTTTCTTGACTCTCTGAGTATCAATTACCGGCTAGGTCGGCTCATTTCCTCAAAGAACCGGGCAAGCGATTCCACATTCGCATCGGTTTTATAGGGGGATGTCAAAGCACACTCGACAATCACATTCCGCTTATCAATCTGAAGCGAGAAATCACTGGTCAGCGGCCACATACTCCAACTGTCCCGCAAGGAGTTGTAACGCAAAGAAGTCCCGAACAGACCACCATTCACGAGAAGATTGATCGAGACATTGCGTCGAAAATCAAAAGGACCAGTTTCAAACTCGGCTTTGGCAGGCAAAAGGCTGGTGTATCGATTGGCTTTGTTGAGAAACATCCATTGCTGTTTCTCCTCTGTGACATTCCGAAAAACACTCCGATAGATCGCCATACTGCCTCACCGCTGTTGAAGTTGAACAAACTGCAATATGTGACCTGACGTCAGCGATAACTTAGCGTGATTAAGCTGTCCTTGGGTTAGTTAAGGAGCCACATTGGCAGTTCATTTAATTTTACTCAACTGACCCTTTTGCGATTGATTTGCTCTTGCAATATTTCACTGCACTGGGCCAAAGTGAGGTTCATTTTCTAATCTCAATAAGAATCCGAAGTATTTGAGGGAGCACTCCGATGCCAACCATTAATCGTCTTGCAGAAATGCACGATGAAATCACCGCTTGGCGCCGTGATTTTCATGAACATCCTGAAGTTCTTTATGAGACACACCGGACATCAGCAAAAGTAGCCGAAATTCTGAAAGAGATCGGTGTTGATGAAGTCACCACAGGTGTTGGCCGCACAGGCGTAGTTGGTGTTATCAAAGGCCGCAACGGCGGCGCTGGCAAATCCATCGCCCTTCGCGCTGACATGGATGCCCTTCCAATGGCCGAAGAAACCGGCAAGGAATACGCATCCAAAAACGAAGGCGCAATGCACGCATGTGGTCACGATGGCCACACCGCAATGCTGTTGGGTACAGCGAAATATCTTGCCGAGACCCGCAACTTCGACGGCACAGTCATTCTCGTATTCCAACCAGCTGAAGAAGGCGGCGCTGGCGCAAAAGCAATGATGGACGACGGCTTGTTTACCCGTTGGAACGTTGACGAGATCTACGGCCTGCATAACCAGCCAGGCACTCCGATTGACCACTTCGCAACCCGCTCTGGCCCACTGATGGCATCCACCGATGAGTTCACCATCACAGTCAAAGGCGTCGGCGGCCACGCAGCATACCCACACAACACAATCGATCCTGTGGTGGTTGGCTCACAGATCGTCTCTGCGCTGCAGTCCATCGCATCCCGCAATGTTGGACCACTGCAGTCTATCGTAATCTCTGTGACTTTCTTCCAGGCTGGCACTGCATACAATATCATTCCAGACACAGCGAAACTGGGTGGTACCATCCGCACATTGGATCAGGATGTCCGCAAGCAAGCTGCTCAACGCGTGAAGCAAGTTGTTGAAGGCGTTTGTGCCGCAAACGGCGCTGGCGTGGACTACGATTTTGCAGATGGCTACCCATCCACATCAAACCATCCGGATCAGACCAAATTCGCAACCCAGATCGCTGCTGAAATTGCTGGCAGCGCAGACAAAGTTGATGAAAACATCGACCCAACCATGGGCGGCGAGGACTTTGCTTACTACCTGGAAGAAAAGCCGGGTGCTTTCATCTTCCTTGGAAACGGAGAGTCTGCTGGACTGCACCATCCGAAATATGACTTCAACGATGAAGCTATTCCATATGGCTGTTCCTATTTCATTAAATTGATTGAAACTGCAATGCCAGCAACCTAAAGTGCACATTGCAATTTTCGAAGCCTCGGATTTTTCCGGGGCTTCTCTATATATTAAATATTCAGGCCATTACCGTGCAGATATCAAAGCAAGCCATTGAAGTCGCTCATAAACGAATTCAAAAATACATTCGCAAAACTCCGTCTATTGTGAGCGGTAACGGCACTTTTGGCCTGAAGTACTCCATTTCTTTGAAACTGGAACACCTGCAGCATTCAGGTTCCTTCAAAGCCCGTGGAGCATTCAACTCATTACTAAACAACTCAATCCCGGAAGCTGGCATAGCAGCAGCCTCAGGTGGCAATCACGGTGCTGCCGTTGCCTGTGCAGCTCATGCACTTGGCAAGAAAGCCAAGATCTTTGTCCCTGAGATCTCCAATCCAGCGAAGATCGATAAGATCCGCAGCTTCGGCGCGGACGTCCATGTCGAAGGTGCCGCCTATGCGGATGCTGCAGCACTCTGCACCCGCTACCAGCAGCAAACCGGCGCAATTGATATTCATCCATTCGACGCCATAGATACAATCAACGGTCAGGGCACCGTAGCATTAGAATGGGCAGAACAAAGCTCAGACCTGGATACCATCCTTGTGGCTGTCGGCGGCGGAGGCCTCGCAGCAGGTGTTGCAAGCTACTATGCAAACAGCCCCACCAAAGTCATTGCCATAGAGCCATTTGGTTCCTGCTCCATGAACGCAGCGCTTAAAGCCGGCGAGCCAGTTGATGTCGAACTGGACAGCATCGCAGCCAACGCACTTGGTGCAAAGCGATGCGGCACCTTCCCGTTTGAGGTCGCAAGAAACCACATCGCAGAATCCATCCTTGTCGAGGATGACGCCATTCTCGCCGCGCAACGCCGGCTCTGGAGAGAGATGCAGCTCGTCGTCGAACCAGGCGGCGCAACGGCACTGGCAGCTCTGATCTCCGGTGCATACAAGCCAGAAGAAGGCGAGCGCATCGGTGTCTTATTGTGTGGTGGTAACGCTGAACTCATTCAGGTCAACAACACCCTGTCCGGTCGATAAAAGAAAAGCGGTACATCCATAAGAAGGTACCGCTCTCGAAACTCTCTAAAGAACTTTCCGCAAGAAACTGCGCGTTCTTGGATCATCTGGGCTCGTGAAGATCTTCTCAGGTGGGCCCTGCTCAACAATGCGCCCGCCTTCCATAAACAGAACACGATCAGCGATCTCTTTTGCAAATGCCATCTCATGGGTCACGATCAACATCGTCTGATGAGCCTGCGCAACGCGGGTAAGCAGCTGCAGCACTTCATCAACCCACTCAGGATCAAGCGCAGAGGTTGGCTCATCAACCAGCATCAGCTCTGAGTTGCTCGCCATCGCCCGGCCAATACCAACACGCTGCTGTTGACCACCAGAAAGAGACGCAGGATAAGCATCTGTTTTATCTGCCAGACCGATGTCCCGTAGAATTTCATCCGCCCGCTCAAACGCAGTCTCTTTGGCTTCACCACGAACGGTGATCAAGCCTTCAGCAATATTCTCACGTGCTGTCTTGTTGGCAAACAGAGCATAGTTCTGGAACACAAAAGCTGTCCTCAAACGCATCTCTTTGATCTGCGCGGAATTCGCCTTTTGAACATCAATGCTTTTGCCATCAAGAACATACTCACCCTGCTCTGGTGTCTCAAGGAAGTTGAGACAACGCAGCAAAGTGGATTTACCAGTCCCGGACGGACCAATAATGGCGATGCGTTCGCCTTTTTTGATATCCAGGTCGATCCCGTTCAACACAGGGACACCATTATAGATTTTTGTGAGCCCGCGGATCTGGATCATCTGGAAACAGCCTTTGAAAGTCGATTTTCAATCTGGGTCTGAACGAAAGCAAGGCTCTCAACCACAGCCCAATAAATAACGGCAACGACAATAAACGTCTCGAAGTACAGGAAGCTTCCTGCTGCTTCTTTCTGCGCAGCACCCATCAATTCAGTCACACCAAGCGTAAAGGCCAGACTGGTGCTTTTGATCAGATCGATGAAGTAGTTAATCAGCGTTGGCGCAGCAACACGCGCGGCTTGCGGTAGAATAATCCGGCGCATCATCTGACCAGTAGACATACCAATCGACTTTGCTGCTTCCCATTGGCTACGGTCTACACCCAGGATCGCTGCACGGATACTCTCAGCCATATAAGCGGAGAAGTGCAGAGTCAGACCGATAATCGCAGCTGAAACCCCATCAATCGCAGTGAGGAACGAAAACAGCTGCGGCAAACCGTAGTAGAACAAAAACAGCTGCACCAGCAGCGGCGTTCCACGAAAGAAGCTGATAAAGAGCCGCGTGATTGCATCCAAGACAGGAAAGCGCACCACGCGGATAATTGCAAACAGCGATGCAAGTATAAGCGCCAAAATCATGGACACACTTGCCATACCCAAGGTTAGGGGTAAGTACTTTAAAAGGATCGGCAAAAGGCCGAGCATGTAGTCCAGATCTAAGGCGCGCATAATCAGTTCTTATTATTAGAGCATGCCCTCGAACGACGGGAGTAAATTCCCGAAGGCATGAAAAAGGAAAAGCAGTTCCACCAAAGATTCTTAGATGCGAACTGCTTTACTAATTCTGAACGGACAGCTTAGTCAGCTTTGGTGATGTCCGCTCCAAACCACTTGTCGGAGATCTCAGCCAGCTTGCCTGAAGCCTTCAGTTCGTCGATTGCAACATCTACCTTAGCAGCCAAAGCTTTACCATCTTCATCAGTACGGAACGGCATTGCGTTGCGAATTTCAGAGAATGGAGCACCAGCCAGCGCCAGTGGCAACGGAGTTTCTTTGATCACCTGAGTTGCACTGATGCGGTCATGAATAAACGCATCAACACGGCCAAGTGCGGTATCCTGGGCCAGATTGCTTTCATAGGTGCGGATGTCAATTTCATCAGCAAACGGCAAACCGCGCAGAAGCTCTTCAAAGTTGGAACCAAGGTTTACAGCAACGCTTTTGCCTTTGAGGTCTTCAACGCCACCGATTTCTTCGTTGCCAGCTTTCACAACAACCTGCGCACCGTCATAAACGTATGGCTGGGAGAAGGTGAACTTGGCTTCACGCTCAGGTGTAATGGTGATCTGGTTTGCAATAGTATCAATGCGACCAGCTTCCAAAGCGCCAATCAGACCGGAGAAGCTCATGGTAACGAATTCAACTTCATCACCAGTCTGCTTAGCAATCGCACGAGCAACGTCAACTTCAAAGCCCTGCAGAACATCTTGCTTAACAAATGTGAATGGGAAATACCCACCAGACATGCCCACACGGATTGTTTCAGCCTGAGCAGGAACAGCCACGAGAAGGGCAAGTGCAGCAACAGTAGAACGAGAGAACATAATCTATTCCTGATTACTATTATTTTGTTGAGCTCGTTCTATCAGAATGAGGAAAATTTTCTACAATTAGCGAAGCTGTGAGCTTATTTAAATCAAATAAACTACCAATACTGGAATTTATTAGAATTAGATGCCACAGAATCTCACTTGCATAAAAAATACTTCCTATAAGGCGTACCGAGACAAAATCTCATTTGAGAACACCTTGTCATTTTCTGCAATTTTCCAGCAATATCACGGAGATGTTACAGGTAAAACGTGCAATTACCCCTAGTTTTTAGCCAATACGTATAACTAGGGACCTCCCCCTTTGAAAAAAAATGCTCCCCGTAAAACAGAGAGCATTTCTGGTCCAGATCTGAAGCCTTTTGTCAGTTCACCATATCGAAGAACTCTGCTTCAAGCTCACACATATGAGTAAAGCTCTCTGAGATCTCGCTTTGGCGCTTCACGCGTTCCTCTTCGCCAATCGAGTTCACTTCCCGCTTAATCCACTCAATGAACTCTCCAAACTCATCGGTCGCCAGAAACGCAACCCACTCAGCAAGGTAGAACCGCTCAGGTCGTGGCTTGGCAGCTTCCCGATGGCCCCATTCGCGATAGATCCACTCCGAAGCCAGCAATGTTGCCATGCCATCAACGTAGTGACCTTTGCCAGCTGTCGACAACAGCGTTGCGCCAATTGCCCGGGTAATCGTATTGGGCTTTGCAGCCTCATAAACCTCAGGCGCGATGCCCAGTTCTTTAAAGGTGCGCTGAAAATAGCCCAGTTCATTAGAAGTCAGTTGCTGTGCAAAGCCAGACAACCGTGCTTTAGCAGCCATTGTCGGCGCCTTGGCAATCAGGAATCCAAGCGCAGACGCTAAGTCCTGAATGTAGTGGTAATCCTCCAACAAGTAACGGGTGAACACCTCGGCACTCACTGTGTCGTTGCCAACAGCACTGGTAAACGGGTGATTGATCGCCTTATTCCAAGCAGGTCCTGCAGATTTCACAAGCCAATCCGTAAAGGTCTCATCCGTATGAGTGATCTTGTAGTTGGCATAACTTGCAGTGTTCAGCATTCTCGTGTGCCTCCCAACACATTGTCCTGAAGCGCATCCTCCTAAAAGTGGTTCGGATATTCCCAAAAAGGACACGCATGGCAAAAACGCTAAGAGCAGGAAGCGTCAATCTTGAGAAACGCAAAGTGCTCTGGCTTACATCTACTTCGAACAATGCCACTCAGAGTTACGCTGCACTAGACGGAAATCACCGTATATGCCCCCTGCAATTTTAGGGGTATCATCTCGGGCCCGTCGTACTGCACCACACTGCACCCTCTACTTTGGCGGGAAACCTAAGCCTTCCACTCATACAAAATATCTGGTGCACCTTCTTCATTCTCTGAACCGCTTGTCCGCTTCACTTCCTTAAACCCATGCACTTCGTAAAATGCTCTCGCATCCACATTCTCAACAAAGCACATAAGCTTCAGATTTCCGGAAGAGTGAGCTTTTGCTTGGTCTAAGAGCTTTGTACCAACGCCCTTCCGCAGGTGCCGCGGATCCAGATAAAGCTGTTCTACCCAGTCATCTTTGGTGGCCATCATACCTATGATTTGCTCATCTCCCATGACTATTGTCAGTTCATTCTCTTTAAAAACAATATTCTGAAAGAACCAAAGATCTTCTTCTGGCGTGTGCAGTCTAGGTATAAATGAAAGGCATCGGTCTCGCGAATACCGGTACATGCGAGCGACCTCAGGCAACTCTTCATACTGCGCTGCTCTAATTTCAAGTGTCTGCATATTCCCCCCATAATTTGCGAAAAACCTAGCATAACCTCTACGTAAAGTATTCCCGCAAACACCAATAGCACCACATGGCATCCCATGCAGTGTTGAACCAGAATTCCCGGAAGTCGGGATGAGCAAGGCGGCAGGCAACACCTGCGCTATTTATTAGTAATGAGTCTTCGGCATTGGCTACACGCCTTGCCCGGGCTTTCTTTGAATGAACAACGTCGCCTCTTTTGCCTATAAGGCACGATAGCCGGTTTCCCGGAAAGAAAGTGGCTTATCCAGACACGTTTCCATGCCCAAACAGTTCCTCCGTCTTTGACAAACACCTCTGCAAAAGCAGGTTTTACTGCCGGTGCTCTTGTATCCGTCGCCGCGTGATACCCTATAGTCCTGGGCCCTTCCCCTCAAACCATGCGGTCACGTTTGAAGTTCGGTTCACCGGACCACTGAAAGGTGCGTTACGTCTCCCAACAGCCCAACCCAACCTACGACAAACTGACGGTCGCTCCGCCAGCAGCCCGTTACGTAGGCATAGGTTCAGAATATGGGAGGATTTTAGGAGGGGGATAAGTTTTTAACCAGAGCATTCTCATTCTCTCCGAATGAAGCAGTAATCCTCTTTCACCTCTAACAAAAAAGGGCACCTAAAAGGTGCCCTTCCTAATCTCAGCAATTGCTGAAAAGATTATGCAACAGCTTCTGCTTTTGGCTTAATCAGGCCGCGGTTCACCAGAACCTCAGCAATCTGAACTGTGTTCAGCGCAGCACCTTTACGCAGGTTATCGGAAACAACCCACATGTTCAGGCCGTTCTCAACGGTCGCATCTTCACGAATACGGGAAACGTAAGTCGCATCTTCGCCTGCACACTCGTAAGGAGTGACATAGCCGCCGTCTTCACGCTTATCGACAACCAGAATGCCCGGCGCTTCACGCAGCAGGTCCTGAGCTTCTTCAGGAGAAAGTGGACTGTCCAGTTCCATGTTTACGGACTCGGCATGACCAACAAACACAGGCACGCGAACAGCTGTACAAGTCACTTTAATGGTTGGGTCGAGCATCTTCTTGGTCTCAGCGAGAACCTTCCACTCTTCCTTGGTGTAACCATCTTCCATGAATTCATCGATGTGCGGGATCACATTAAACGCAATGCGTTTGGTGAACTGCTGAGGCTCAATCGGATCGTTTACGAAAACAGCGCGGGTCTGGTTGAACAATTCGTCCATTGCATCTTTACCACCACCAGAAACGGACTGGTAAGTGGAGACAACGAGGCGCTTGATGCCAGCTTTTTCGTGAATTGGCTTAAGAGCAACAACCAGCTGTGCAGTGGAGCAATTCGGGTTCGCGATGATGTTCTTCTTTTTGAAGTCAACAATATCATCAGCATTCACTTCAGGCACGATCAGCGGAACATCCTGATCATAACGCCATGCAGAAGAGTTATCGATGACAACACAGCCCTTGGCAGCAATCTTCGGAGCCCACTCTTTCGCGATGGTACCGCCAGCAGACATGAGGCAGATGTCAACATCGGAGAAATCAAAATTCTCCATCGCTTTAACTTTTAGCGTCTTGTCACCAAAGGAGATTTCTTTGCCCTGAGAGCGGCGAGATGCCAATGCAATCACTTCATCAGCTGGGAAACCGCGCTCTGCCAGAATATCCAGCATTTCCGCACCCACATTGCCGGTAGCACCTGCAATCGCAATCTTATAACCCATTGGTTTTGTCCTCTTCGTCTCCCCCGCTGGCTTCCGGAGGCTGACTGCGCCCGGTGAGCCCTCTGGCGCCCTCCGTCCCGGGGAGAGAGAGGCACCTTAGACGGTGGTCTTTGTCGTTTTCATGGTGATTGTCTTGGTAGTAGTCGCGGTCACTTTTGCAGCCGACATCATGCCCGCGGTTTTCGCCGCAGTGCGCATGAATTTTGTTGTGTCGGTCTTGCGAAGGAACATTCCGCGTAACTCTTTCCCAATAAATAGATCGCGGGTTTCATGCCTTCACACGAAAGATTTGTCAACAGTCTTTGCTATGGCAGAGCTTCAACATCACTCAAGCGTGACACGCACGCACCAGCAAAACCGCCGAAAAACAGGGTTTTACCAATGAGAATCTTCATTCAGGCAAAATAAACCCTGATGTAAGCTCAACTTTTGAACGACCATGACTTGCACGCGAAACGTCAATAAACGCATTCACCACCTTCCCGCCAAGCTCAACTTGCCGCAGTTCAGGCACACAGTTTTCCGAATCCAGGTCAGCTGCCCACTCCACATCAACTGTGTAACCACGGTGTGTCAGTTCCTGCCCACTCGCGCAGCCCTTTAGCGCACCGAGCAAATCATCGGCACACGAAAGATAACCCGCCCGAGCAATCGAGGCTTCTGGCGACATCGCGCAGTCCAGCATATGTGCAAGTGCACCGCAGGCCAGTTGATCCTCGAAGGCAGGCCGCAAACTGCCATCCGGCCACTTCTCACCCGCAGCAACCAGTAAGACTTTGCCGGAAATCACCTTAAGATAAGCCGCCACCGCTACTGCATTCCGAAGTGCAGCAGCAAACACCCGCCCTTCTCTCGGCAAAGCAGAAAGCGTCGCACCGTTGGGGCTGGGCAACACCAACACATCGCTAGCCGAGAGCCCCATGAGCGTTGGTGGAGACAATGAATAACCGCCCTCCCGGCGCTTCCCGGCACAAACTCCGCCAATCTCAACAGCCAGCGCTTTCCCCTCATCACGGTCAGCAACGGGCACCACCCTCGCCCCCCTGCCACACGCAACAGAAGTCGCTGTCGAGAAGCTCAGGCAATCAACAATCACAGCCACAGCAAAGCCATCGCTGCTTGCGTTCCGTCCCCATTCCAAATGCACAAAGTCAGCCATAAACAACCTCAAAATGATAAAACCGTGGGCACCGGAAAAAGTGTGCCAATCAATCCTTGCATGGTATCGCGTCTGCACTCAGTTTGAACAGAGCGATCAAAAGTCACAACGGAATAATGATGGACCTCTTTTCTCAATTGCAAGCACTTGCTGTCGATCTCGAACGCTCTCAGCTGCCAGAGGTCTTCAAGTATGCATGGTGGGTCTATCCGGCAATCAACACAGGCCACATCGTCGGGTTAGCCATGCTATTCGGTTCCCTCGTCCCGCTTGACCTGCGTATGATGGGCATGTGGCGGTCCGTACCATTGTACGACCTTGCACGCCCCCTCACCCGCATTGCCCTTCTGGGCGGCCTGATCGCGATCACGACTGGCATCTTCCTGCTTTCAGTCAAAGCGCAAGTATACGTCAACGCACCCATATTCTGGGCTAAGTCAGGCTTTTTCACACTCGCCCTGCTCAACGCATTGTTCCTGCGCTTTAACAAACCATGGCGCTATCTGGCACAAGTCGACTCCCGCGGAACCATCCCCCGCTTCAAATCCGCTGGCTTCATCTCGCTGTTCAGCTGGCTCGGAGTCCTGATCTGCGGGAGAATGTTCGGGTACCTCTAGTCCGATAAATCAGTAAGCTTTCCTATTCTTCGTGGCACAGAAGCTAAGCTAAACAGAACGGACAAAACCGATGATCATCCGCACAGAGCTACCATCTGACGTCGAAGCAATCCGCAATCTCGTTTATGCAGCATTCGAAAACCACCCACACCATGAAGCCGGCGCAAAGCCAACAGAGCACCTGATCATCGACCAGTTGCGTGCCAACGGTGAGCTGACACTGTCACTCATCGGAGGGCAAGCTGGAGGTATGGTAGGTCATATCGCTTTCTCTCCTGTAACAATCGATGGTGAGGACAAAGGTTGGTATGGCCTTGGCCCAGTGGCCATTGCTCCGAAACTTCAAGGCAAGGGCTTTGGCTCAGCCCTAATCATGGAGGGAATGCAGCAAATCAAGCAGATTGGTGCCAAAGGTGTCGTTTTGCTTGAGGAGCCGGACTATTACAGCCGCTTCGGCTTTCAACAAACAAAAGACCTCGTCTTCCCCGGCGTGCCAGCGCAGTACTTTATGCAGCACACCTTTGAGGGAGAGACACCAACAGGCACCCTCGCTTATTCCGCAGCCTTCGCAGCAAGCTAATATGATGAAGAATTACGGCTACTCGTCACATTTGTCGGGCAGGGCCTGGCTCAAAGGCTTATCCGTTGGCTTCAACTCAGCGTTGTTAATCGCAATGGGTGAGTAAGGCGGATCGGTAATCGTACCCGGCACAACCATATGTAAAACATAGCAGCCCGCATAAACCTGCGAAGTGCCGTCGGAAAGGTGCGTTTCAATCGCTACCGGAAGCGGCCAATAGAGCTGGCTCATACCTGCATCTGGCTGGGTTGGCCCATAGCGCAGCTGCACGGACTCCGTTGTTCGAAACCCTTCTTTCCACTCCTCAAAGTTCTTAGGTGGGGTGTTGAAGTAGCTATACGCCTGCACATACTCTTTGCGGTTGATAGCATTATAATAGCTTTCAATCACCGCTTGGGGTGTGCTGCGATCATCCATGTAAGGAATGCCATCAAACACCAAGGCATTAGCGCTCGACGCACCACAAACCGCCAGTATTGCGCAGGCTCCGGCGAGCCTGTTTCGATTGAACATGGTTGTGTCCTGTTACGTTTTTAAATCACACAACCAAGTTCAACAAAGACAAGCTAATGCAGGTTTAAACCACTCACTGTGCTCTCATATAGACCGCTTCGTTGGTAAACGAACCGGCATCCAACAGGTGTACAGTTTGATAAACCGTGAGCTGAGAGCCGTCTTCATTCAGCTCACGCTTGGCAACCATAATGCTCAGGCCGCCGCGCTTTGCTTCAGAAACCAGATCACCATCCGTGTTCAAAGAGAGGGAAAGCGTATCCGCAAACGGGTTTTGCGGCATAGGGCGATCTTCCCCATCAGGAATGCCTGAGAAGTTGGCCTCAACGGTCTCGCCCTCGCCTTCAACGGTTTTCATGAAGAAACCGATCTCGCCATTCTTCTCGACAATTTTCAAACTGCCACCCCAAGGCACAGAACCCTGCTCATAGTTTGAGGCATCAGGATCCAGAATCCAGGTTCCGAGGAAGGGTCTTAAACGTTCATCCATGCTCTGTCTTTCAGCAATGCTTCTCAAAATTTGTCTTGGCTCAGGCTTATGCCGCACAGGGGTTTTTCGCGCAACCAAATCACACGGCTAACTCCCGTGATTAACATCCAGTCGCCAAACTTCCAAAAAACCAATCTTAAAGCAGCAGGCACATCTAACGGAACTTTTGTGCTCTTCGCTGACAATCACAAGCAAAAGAACTCACTCCGGAGGCCTCATGCTCAAGCGCTTTGCCAGCAAACTAATTGCTTTGTTCAAGATCAGCTTAGCCCTACTCGCTTTTGTTCTTCAGCCCATAGCCGCAAATGCCTGCACCAGCTTCGTCCTGTCCACCGTCGACAACATCAAAATGTATGGCCGCACGATGGAGTTCGGCAAGCAGATCCCCACTAAAATTGGGCTCATCCCACGCGGTTACAAGTTCCAATCTCAAATCAATGATGAAGCGGGCCACAGCTGGACTGGCAAAATTGCTGTGATTGGCGCCAGCATCTTCGACAGCCCCGCCTTGGTTGATGGCATGAATGAATACGGTCTGTCCGGTGGCGCCCTCTACTTCCCCGGCTCTGCAGCCTACAAAAACCCGTCAGATGATGAAGCGCAGCGCGCTAAGGAAATCAATCAGGTAGACTTCCTCGTCTGGATGCTTTCAACCTTCAAAACAGTCGAAGAAATCAAAGTCAATCTGGATCAGGTCACATTAGTCGGAACCTTCTACGAGAGCATGGATGAGATCCCGCCGCTTCACTACACCCTGCATGATGCAGCTGGCTTTTCCATCGTCATCGAGCCCATAAATGGCGAGTTGAAAGTCTACGACAATCCTTACACCGTGCTCACCAACTCGCCAGACTTCGAGTGGCATGTCCAGAACATCCGCAACTACCTGTTCCTCTCTCCATTCAACATTGGCTCTACTGAGATCATGGGACAGGAACTAACCCCCTTCGGTCAGGGGTCTGGCTTGCTTGGCATTCCGGGTGACCCAACTCCACCTTCCCGGTTTATCCGCGCTCTGGGTTTAATCTCCACCATTGATGCCGCTGAGCTAAACAAGAACCGGCTTGTCACTATGGAGCACGTGCTCAACAACTTCGACATTCCAAAAGGGTTTGTAAGGCCTGCAATTTCACCAGTCGAGCAGGAACAGGAAGCCAACGATTACACCCAGTGGTCGACCATTGCTGACATTGAAAACAGAAAGTACTTCATCAAAACCTACGAGAACCCAACGCTGCATGGCGTGAGTTTTGAAGACTTCGACGTCACAGGGGCACAGATACTGTACGTGAATCTGCCAAGTCCCAAACCCACACAGCCGCTGCTGCCACCCATGCAATAAAAAACAGGGCTCCCGAACCAACGGAAGCCCTGTTTCAAATCTCTAAACTCTGAACTGCCAGCTTATGCTGAAACACCAGCAAGAGCGGTCAGCTCTGCAACAATGGCATCACCCATCTGTGCGGTGGTGATGGTGGCTTCACCATCCTTCGCGATGTCTTTTGTGCGCAGACCTTTGTCCAGTGCGTTGGAGATTGCTTTTTCAACCATGTCGGCCTCAGCAATCTTCTGGAAGGAGTAGCGCAGCGCCATTGCAAAACTTGCGATCATTGCAATTGGGTTAGCAGCACCTGTGCCAGAGATGTCAGGAGCAGAACCGTGCACTGGCTCATAAAGGGCTTTGCGCTTACCGGTTGCGTCATCAGGCGCACCCAGAGAAGCAGACGGCAGCATACCCAAAGAACCAGTCAGCATCGCCGCAACATCAGACAGCATGTCACCAAACAGGTTGTCGGTTACAATAACGTCAAACTGCTTTGGCCAACGCACCAGCTGCATGCCACCAGCATCTGCCAACATGTGGTCCAGCTCAACATCCGCGTAATTTGCTTTGTGTGTGGCAGTCACCACTTCGTTCCAAAGCACGCCGGATTTCATCACATTGCGCTTTTCCATGGAACAAACTTTGTTGTCACGGGTGCGCGCAAGATCAAATGCAACGCCAGCAATACGCTCAATTTCGTAGCTGTCGTAAACCTGCGTGTCGATACCGCGCTTCTGGCCGTTGTCCAGATCGATGATCTCTTTCGGCTCACCGAAGTAAACACCACCGGTCAGTTCGCGAACGATCAGAATATCCAATCCTTCAATGACGTCCGGCTTCAAAGAAGACGCATCAGCCAGCGCTGGATAGCAAATCGCAGGGCGAAGGTTCGCAAACAAACCAAGGTCTTTACGAAGACGCAGCAGACCAGCTTCCGGGCGAACCTCATAAGGAACGTCATCCCATTTAGGACCGCCAACAGCACCGAAAATAACAGCATCAGCTGCCTGTGCTTTCGCCATATCTTCTTCAGAGATGGAAACGCCGTGTGCATCGTAGGCACTGCCACCAACAAGGCCTTCGTCATACTCGTAAGTATCTTCACCCTGCTCGTTGAGCCAGGCGATAACCTTTTTCACCTCCTCCATGATTTCAGGACCAATTCCATCACCAGGAAGAAGCAGGAGCTTGTTGGATGCCATGGGTCAATATCCCCGTTTTCTGCAAATTGAAGTTGACCATTTGTGCCGCCTCGCCTCACTCATTGCAAGGTTCAATATTTCAACGAAAATGGATGGGTCCTCAACTATTGCCACACAGACAGGTTTCTTTAATCCCACTATGCTAGATTTTTCAAACTGAGAGTGGACAGTTCTAAGGCACTGCAAAATATGCATAACTTGTTAGTCATAGGTGGATCGGGCTTTGTGGGTGCATCTCTCATCCCGGCCTTACTTTCGAAGGGATATAATGTAACCCTGCTCAACAGAGGCACACGCCCGGTTCCGGGAACCAAGCAGTTGGTTGCAGACAGAAACGATCCTTTTGCCATGCAGCAGATCACCGATAAATTCGAAGCGGTAATCGATACAAGCGCTTATACGCGAGAGCAGTCGAGGATTGCATTCAACACCTTCGGCATCCATGCCAAAAAGTGGATTCACCTCTCCAGCGCAGCGGTTTACAAAGAAACCAAAGGGCACTTACCGAGCGAGAAAGACCCGATCGGCGGAGCGTCCGTGTGGGGCGTTTATGGCAGAGATAAATCTGAAGCAGACCACTTCCTGCTAAATCAGGAACACACACCAGCCGTCGCCATCCGCCCGCCTTATCTATATGGCCCCAACAATGATATCGACCGCGAGCAATTTGTCTGGGCGCGTGCTTTAACAGAACGCCCGATCATCCTGCCCGGTGATGGCCAGACCAAACTGCAGTTTTTGCACGAAGAAGATCTCGCAAGCTTCATCCTCTATCTGCTGGCGATGCATGCCATGCCGACTGAAGCTATCAATCTGGCTGACCCGCACATCCTCACCATCGAAAAATGGGTGAAGATGCTCTGCGATATTGCAGAGGTCGAACCAGAAATTCTCTACGGCAATGACATGGCGCCCAGCATCCCAGCCCGTGAGTATTTCCCGTTCCGCGATTACGATTGCGCACTCGATGTGACCAGATATCTGGAGAACTTCGACTGGCAACCGCAGTACAAACTACGTGATGGCTTCACCCACACCTTCAAAAGCCACAGCAAAGAGGAGCTCGCCAAAAGCTCCCCTCCTACACTGGCTGAAAAGGCGATCGAGTACTAAGTTGGGAAGCGGCTATTGGTATCGCCCGTGCCGCTCCAACATCTCGATTCGATATCCATCGGGATCAGTCACAAAGAAGAACCGTGCCAGCAACTTGCCTTCCACGAAGAACTCTTTGATGTCCTCCGGCGCAAGCCCTTCCTCCTGAAAACGCTTATGTTCAGCAGCCAACCCATCCACGCAGAACGCGATGTGCCCGTACCCGTCACCTAATGAGTATGGCTCGCTGCGGTCTTTGTTGACTGTAAGCTCAACCTCAAAATCATTCTCCGCATTCCGTAGATAAACCAGCGTAAAGCTGTCAAAATCCAGACGCTCGGCAACTTCCAGACCAAACGCCCTACGATAAAACGCAAGCGAACGCTCTTCATCCAGAACCCGGATCATCATGTGAATTGCTTTTGCCATGGAAGAACCTCTCAGCAGAATTGACTGCAAAAGGAGTAGGTCGCACAAGCCACCGTCGTCAACCGCAACATGACACATATCCGAACTGCCCTTTACCAGTTCACAAATCTTGCTCAATTGAGCTGGGCCACTTGCAGTAACAATGCACGCCACCTATGATCGCAGCGTGGTTCGGACACCCGCCGCTCGCAAGCATACCGCTCTGGTGAAGCTCCATCTTTTCTACATCAAACCGCATAATTTCAGCGGTTTACTGGCAACGCGAGCTCCAGCACTTTCCCGCTTCTGAATTGAAAGCAGTTTTGATGTCTGACGTTTCTTCTTCCAAACCGGACAATATTTTTCTGTCCGGCTCCATACCTATTCTCTTTGCAAAAACCGCAATACCCCTCAGCCTTGTCATGATGGTCAATGGCTTACACACCGTCGTCGACGCCTATTTTCTGGGAACCTATGTGGGTACACAAGCGCTGACTGGCGTCACCCTCATGTTCCCTCTCTTCATGATTCTGGTTTCCCTGTTCACGCTCGTGTCCAACGGCTTCGCCAGCATCTATGCAAGGGCCTTTGGCGCCAACAACCACCGCATCGCAAAGAAGATCATCGACAGCGCAATCGCCCTCGCCCTGATCGTCTGCGGCATCCTCATTCTTGGGTTTCTGGTAGCAGGATTTCAACTTGCCCTGTTCCTGACCAACGGCTCTGACGAGCTAGCTGGAATTGGCTATCAATACATGGCGATCCTCATTTTGGGTTCGCCGCTGGGGTTTGTTTTATCCATCAACATCGACAGGCTGCGTTGTGAGGGGTTACTGCCTCTCATGACAGTCATCACGCTGAGTTCTGCATTCCTGAACATCTTCTTCGATTGGCTTTATGTGGTGCAGTTCGGCTGGGACGTGGCAGGCTCTGCTTATGGAACATTGACAGCACAGCTGATCTCATTGGTGGCGCTGGTGGTCTATTACACATCCAAGCGCAAAGAACTTTCCTTCCTGAACTGGCGGCCAGTGAGCTTCCAATGGAAGTCTCTCATCGCCCTTGGAGTTCCCCAAAGCCTTGGCTACACGGGCGTCTCGCTGGCAGCTGCCGTCACTTTGTTTGCAATTCAGCTTTGGGCCGGAAGCAACTATGAAGTCACCGCAGGTGCCTATGGCATCATCACCAGAATGATGACCTTCACATTCCTGCCTCTGCTAGGTCTCAGCATGGCGCTACAATCCATCTCAGGAAACAACTACGGCGCCCAAAAGCACGACAGAACAGCACAAACCTTGAAGATAGCGATCATAATCTCGCTCATCTACTGCAGCGGTGTTCAGGCAATCTACTTCCTGTTCAGCTCCCAGCTGGGCGCTATCTTTGTCGATGACGCAGCCACAATCGCAGACGTAGAGCGCATCATACCAATCGTGTCCATGATGTTCTTCCTCTCTGGTCCGTTGATGATGGTGGGCACGTTCTTTCAGGCGATCGGCGATGCCGCCCGCGCAGGTATTCTGATGCTGGCCAAAACCTACCTGTTCGCAGTCCCGCTTACCCTCATCCTGCCCTATGCAATGGGAGAAGCCGGTATTTGGTACGCCAGCGTGTTCTCAGAAGTTCTGCTGCTGGGCCTCACCTTTGTCGTCGTGCTGGCTCATAAACGAGCAGCGACTCCGGCCACAGTTCTCGCAAACACATAACCAACACCCCCTCGCACACTCTTCACGGTATGCGAGGGGCACAAGTTTGTTGGCAACCTGTACCAAACAAGACAGCAGCCTCTCCTCACCTCCACTAAATCTAGTCTCATGGATGCATCCCCTTGCAACAGACGAACCGTCTTTATTGCAAGAAACAGCATCAACGGCATACACGTTCTATGGTGAGGCGCGCGAGACTGCATGACTGATTTGGTAAACGCACTGCTGATCGAACTCGGCAACAGAATTGGCTTTGACAACTTCTCCCTGAACGAAGACGACCAGATTTTCCTCGGTCTTGATCAGGACCTCGCCATGAGCATCGTCTGGCGAGATGAAAGCCAGACCCTCCTTTTCAATGCAGTTGTCAGCAAGCGCGACACCAACAACCCGCAAGTCCTTCAGGCTTTGATGCAGGCCAATTGCGTGTTTGCAGACAGTCATGCCATGGCGTTTAACATCAGCCCAAAAGCAAGTTGCGTAAACCTCTCCATGGTGGTGACGATCTCCGACAGGTCCTCCTTCGCTTTGCACAACAAGCTGGACATGTTCATTCGCACAGCCGCGTCCTGGCACGAGCGCCTCAAAAATCCTGAAGGTCTTAGTCCGAACTGGGATAACCCAAACCACATCAACCCCTGCCAGACCGATAATTTCGCAGATTTTGGAGCAAGAGTATGAGCACCGTTGAACTCTCCAGTTTTGTAACTGCAGCCCAACTCGACAACGGTCTGGACAAACTGCACACTACGCAAGAGGCCGTTACACAACGCACCTCTCATACATCGGTTGGCGGAAAAGTGCTTTCCTGGGCCAAACTCCATATCACTGGAGATAGCCAGAAATCTGCAGATCAGACCCGTTTTCAGGAAGCATTAAAAACAGAATTCGGCAAAGACGTCGGTGAAGCCGCTTACAAGGCTTTCGCACCAAGTGATGGCAAATCCCACAGCCTGACCAAAGCACAGGTACTGGACACAGTTGAGTTAGCACTCACAACTCAGGAAAATAAAGCCGCAGAGCTCAATGTAACTACACAAACGGCTATCCTCACAAGCGTCACCAAAACGCATGGTGCAGAGGTAGCAGCCAATGTCACCAAACTGCTGGAAGACTCCAGTGAGTTTACAAAGGCTGGCGAAAATCCTGAGCAAATAAAAACAATTGTCTCACAGATTGCAGAGGATGTTGCGAAGAATCTGGCAGCAATAAACGCCAGCATCGCTCAGCACATCGAGAAACTAGGCGACCGTGAACACCTGGCAGCTGCTGCTTCAGAGGCTGGCATCCAGATCGACTGGGACAATGTCTCCCCTGAGCAGATCACAAAACTGCAGGAGAACACGAAATTCAAACTGGAAGAGCAGTCCAGACCAGACAAATCAAACTCATCTATTCGCGGCAGTTTGAAAGGTGAACAGGTACAACAGGCAGTAAGTAATCAGCTGCGCGCCATCGAAGCGCTGCAGTCAATAAGCGCAGGCGGAGCTGCACTAGAAAGCGTCTTCTCAGAGTTGGGCCTGCCAGCAGAGAAGGTGAGCGCAGCGGCATTTGGTGAAATCGCAACCGTATTGAATGGCGTCTTCAACACGGTTTCCGGTCCTGAAGGCACGAACGACATTACAGATCAAATCGATGATATTCTTCAGAAAAGCATCATCAACAGCGCTGTTCAGGACGTGTTGAAATCGACACTGAGAGAAGCAGCCCAAACAGATGAGTTCAGCTCCCAGATTGCCCCGTTTATTCCTGAAGGAACCCCAAAAGAAATAAGAGCCGCGCAGAAATGGTTACCTGATCTGGCTGCCAAAGAAATTGTACGCTCAATAAAAGACGACAATGACTTTCAGGAACAAGGCGGCATCATCAACGCAGCAAAGGCTGAGCTTGGCAAGCAGATAGAGACGGCTCAAAGCGCCAATGAAATCATCAAGGGCTTTGTAGAACACCTGACGGCTGATGAAATCAATCCAGAACTGCTGACCGAGTTCATAGCAAAGCACTCCAACAACGCGGATGGTTTGGGCGGTGACGACAACAAGTTCGCCGCAGAGCGCCACTTCACGAAGATTTTCAAGGAACATCCGGAGATCCAGCAACAGCTGAACGACGCTTTCCGTTCCGAGAAACTTGAGGAAAATTCGCAAATTGTGAGTGAGGCTATCGAGCTCATCACGAAAAAGGTCGAGGATCAACTGGTCAACCGTCTTCAGCAGGCTGGGAAACACCCAACAGAAGCTTATGCAACCGCTTCAGTGATCTCATCCACACTGAAAGGCCCATTCGTTCAGTTGTTTGCACCTTTACTGGACTCGCTAGATTTCCCTGATGAAAACACGGTCTCAGAAGGCGAATTCCTGGAGCAAAAGCAGGCCGTAACAGATGCCTTCTTCTTTCCGAGTGATCCGTCGGAAGAAGCAGCTGAAATTGCAAACGGTCTTGTAAAGAGCTTCCATAATCTCTTTGAGAAGCACAACCTTCAGCTCAGCTTCTGATCTAGCAAAGCGTGCCAGCAGCAACATAACTGCTGGCACCGGTCCTGTTACAGCAAAATCACTGCTGTTCCGCCAAGCGATAGCAGCGCACCACCCCAGGCCAGAGGTCTTGGCATGTTTCCTGTTCGCATCCAGAGCAATGGCAGAATAAAGACAGGCGACAGAGAGCCAAGAATGCTGGCAACAGCTGCATCATAATGAGCGTAGGCATAGAGCAGCAGCGAAACAGATATGCCATATCCAATAAACCCGGGCAGCACCACGCGAAACAACAGCATCCAGCTCATCTCTGTTGAGGCCTGAACCGCCGAGACAGGCATCAATCCAACCAGCGCCACAATAAACGCAGCGCCGGTAACCCGCACAGCTGAAGCTGCCAGAGGCTCGGTCCCAGCAACAAGCAATGGTTTCAGGACAAGCATTCCAATCCCTTGCGAAGCAGCTGCAACAAGCGCCAGCAACACAATCACAACCAACCCGCCACTGCGGCGAGTAGCTTCTGTTTCCTGATCAGAACTTCCAAACAAAATCGCCAGGCAAATGCCGAACAGAGCGATTGCGATGCCAACAATTTCGGTAAAGCTCAGCTCCTCACCAAGAAACGCGAAGGCAAGCACAGCAACGATCGGCGTTTTGAGAGAGAGCAACAACTCTGTTTGCCGCGGCCCAGCTCGGCGCAAACACGCCATCAAAGCCAGGTTTCCAATAATCACGCTGACAACAACGCTCACCACGAAGGAAGGCCATTGGCTCCAATCAACTGTTTGCCAGTACCCCAACACAGAGCAAAGCACACACAGGATAGCGCCGGATGTTAGCAGTTGAATGCGCGTAAATTCAAAAACGCCAACACGTTGTAGCGGTCGGTGGGCCAACATTGATCCACATGCCCACCCTAATGATGCCGCCAGAGCAGACGACACCGCGAAAACAACCATAGCAAAACTCTCCAAACATGCTACAATATCTGTAGCAATACATCGCTATAACAAACCTAGCAAAAAGGAAAGCCCTATATCTGTGAAAATACCTAAGGCAGGAACCCCGGTTCGTGGCTCAAAATCCGGTAAGCCAATCATGGTTCTCTTTGATTTGCTTGGCAGACGATGGGCTCTTGGCATCATCTGGAACCTTTCAACCGGCCCGCAAACCTTCCGCGCCCTCCAGTCCAACTGCGACTCTGTTTCACCGACTGTGCTCAATACGCGCTTGAAAGAACTACGAGAATGCGGGATCGTCATGAATGGAGAAAGCGGCTACGAACTGACAGCAGAAGGCGAAGACCTGTTCACCTACCTGCAACCCTTAGGCCACTGGTCTCAAACATGGTCCCATGCAGCCAAACTGAAAGATGACCAATGAAATTTAACCATATCGGCATTCCAACCAAAGGATACTTCGAGGAAGAGATTCCGCTGCCTCACCTGCACATGACCGTCAGCGACCACAAAAACAATCCCTTCGGCATCCAGTGGCAGCGCTATGATGAAGGTGCGCCCTACCCCGAGATCGTGAAGACAGTGGCACACGTGGCCTTTGAAGTTGACGATTTGGAAGAGGCGCTGAAAGACCAGAAGGTTATCATAGAACCCAACTCTCCCATCGACGGACTAACCGTGGCCTTTATCGAAGTAAATGGAGCACCTGTTGAGCTGATGGAAATTGATCGCACCATCTGCAAGGAAGACATCTAGCCCAGCGCTCACACCTAACAGCAACTTAATGCCACCAAAGCGCTTCCCACCTGCACTCTCAGTCTTTTTTCAGGCCCTCAATTTAAAGTTTAGAGCATCAAAGACTATGCCGGTGGCCCATGCAGCAGGAAAAACCGCCCAGCGCTGAACACAAAATCGCATTCATCCCTTTGGTGCTGATCACCACAGCACTGTTTATGACCCTGCGAAACATGCCAATGATGGCAGAGACCGGTATGCAAATGGTCCTGCTCAACGCCATCACCGTGTTTGCTTTCCTCATTCCAACAGCATTAATCTCAGCAGAACTTGCAACAGGCTGGCCGCAAAATGGTGTGTTCCATTGGGTCGAAGCTGCTTTCGGCACGCCCGTCGGCTTCGTGGCAGTGTTCCTGCAATGGATACAGTCCATCTTCGGCGTCACATCAATCGTCGCCTATGCCACAGCTACACTCACATATGCCTTTGATCCGGAGTTGGGCTCAAATCGCTACTACATCACCTTCTCGGTGCTCGCCCTCTATTGGGCTGCAACACTGATCAATTTCAGAGGAACAGAAACCTCGGAGAAGATCTCAGGTTACGCTGTCTCCATCGGCGTCTTCTTTCCCTCAGCCCTGCTGATCCTTTTTAGCATCTACTATCTGTTTGATGGTGAAACCATTGCACTCGACACCTCAGCAACACTCTCAAACTGGGTTCCATCACTTTCCGACACCACCAGCTTCGTCTTCTTCATGAGCTTCGTGTTCGGCTTTGTCGGCATCGAAGTCTCCGCCTGCCATGCAAACGAAGTAGAAAACCCGCAAAAGAATTATCCGCATGCAATTTTCACAGCAGCAATCGCAGGCTTTGTCATCACCCTTGCGGGTGGACTTGCCGTCTCACTCATCCTCGAAAAAGGCAATATCTCCAACATCAACGGCGCCCTTCAGGCTTTCTCCGCTTATCTGAATGCCTACGGCCTTTCCATTCTAACACCCTTCATCGCACTGCTGGTCGCAGTCGGGGCAGCCGGTCAGGTCAGCACCTGGATAGTTGGTCCGGTAAAAGGCATGTGGGCCGCCAGCAGAAAGGGATTACTGCCAGCACACTTTGCTAAAGCCAATAAAAACAACGTTCCCACAGCACTTCTGATCCTGCAGGCATCTCTCATTTCATTCATTGCCCTGAGCTTCATCCTCTTCGAGAACGTCAATCTGGTGTTCCTCGTCCTCACCTCAACAGCAGTACTGCTTTACTCATTGATGTACCTGCTGATGTTCGTAGCAGCCATTCGCCTGCGTTACACTCATCCGCATATCCCGCGCCCTTACAGAGTGCCCGGCGGCAATTGGGGCATCTGGCTACTCGGTATCATCGGTATGTTGACTGCCATAAGCTGCTTTGCGATCGGCTTCATTCCCCCACCATCCCTGCCATTCTCAATAAAGAGCTTTGAAGGCCTCATGGTTGTGGCTGTTATTCTCGCCCTGCTGGTTCCACTCAGCATATGGTTCCTGCGCCGCAAGAAAATCTCGCACGCCTCGAAAAGTAGAGGACAAGAGTGATGGGCAAAACACCACGCAAACAGCCAAAGCACCACATAACCCTTTGGCACTTGGTGTTTATGACCACAGCGCTTTTCATGACCATGCTGAATATGCCGCTCATGGCAAAAACCGGCATGAAGATCCTGTTCTTCAACACAGCAGTGATCCTCTGCTATATCCTGCCAGTCGCCCTCATTTCAGCAGAATTGGCAACAGGTTGGCCCAAGCATGGTGTCTACACCTGGGTGCAGGAAGCCTTCGGCGCCCCATTCGGGTTCATGGCAATCTTCCTGCAGTGGTTTCAGGCCATTTTCGCCATGGTCGCAACCGTTGCCTACACCACCGCAGCCCTCGCATTTGTGTTTGACCGTCCACTTGATGAAAACCCATGGCTCATGTTCACGGGTGTCATCATCATCTACTGGGGCGCAACCTTCGCAAACTTCAAAGGTACTCGCATCACAAAACGTATTGCTGGCATTTGCCTGCTGGCGGGAACCATCTTTCCATCCCTCACCATGATCACACTGGGCCTACTCTTCGTGACTGGACCAGCACAACCCGCCATTGATATCAGCCTCACCACAGCCAATATCATCCCATCCCTCTCTCAAACCTCAACCTTGTTCCTCTTCCTCAGTTTCCTCTTTGGTTTTATTGGAATGGAAGTTTCAGCAGGCCACGCGACAGAAGTTCAGAACGTTCGGCGCACCTACCCAATCGCAATCCTCATCGCAGCATTCATCGGCTTTTCCATTTCTCTTCTGGGTGGTTTGACCATTGCTATGATCATCCCGGTAACAGAGATCTCGAACACCCTTGGCGTCCTGCAAACCTTCACAATACTGCTGGATCACTATGGTGTGCCAAACATCTTACCCATTGCGGCCATGTTCATCGCTGTTGGCGCCGCCGGACAAGTCAGCACTTGGATTGCAGGACCAGTGAAAAGCCTCGCAGTCGCAGGACGGGATGGCATGCTTCCCAAATTCCTGCATGGTTCAAACACTCACGATATGCCAGTGCCACTCATGTTGGTGCAGGCCACCATCGCCACACTCATAGCAACCGCTTTCCTGCTTCACGTGAAGACCAACGAGGTGTTTTTGTACCTCACCTCAACAGCCGTCCTGCTTTACTCCGTCATGTATTTGCTGCTCTACAGCACTGCAATCCGGCTCCGATACAAATGCCCCAATGTTCCGCGGACCTATAAGGTCCCGTTCGGTAACTGGGGCATCTGGGTGTTGGGCAGCATAGGCTTCAGTATCTCGCTCATTGCCTTCATGATCGGCTTCCGACCTCCCGACGAACCCGACTTTCCGGCAACAACTTACCTGGCAATCATCATCCCCGGCGTGTTCCTCACACTCAGTATTCCGTTCATTCTCTGGAAGGTACGCCACCCCAATTGGAAAGCCAGCAAACAAACAAAAAAGCCGCGCCCTACACCATAGAACGCGACCCTCCAAAACTCTATCAAACCAACACTCAGATTGGCTCTCTTACCCTACAAAGGCTTAGTCCTCTGTTTCCTGCTCTTTCAAACGCGCACGCAGATCCTGTGCGTCTTCAAAGATTTCGGTTTCCTTATTCATAACCCGCAAAGAACCCGAGCCAATATCAAACCACGCACCGTGAATGTCCAGGTTCCCCTGTGTGACAAGCTTTTCAATAAACGGGAACGTCATCAGGTTCTTCAAGCTCTGGCGAATGCCAGCATATTCCAACGCAAGTTGCGGATCTTCGTGTTTATCGACAGGGGTACAAGCCAGCGTGATCGCAGCTGGTTCCAACATCTTGATCCACGGTCCAACAAACTGACCAGTCTTGCTGAGTTTGCCATTACTTTCGCGGAAAGCCTGAACACCACCACACTTGCAATGGCCCAGCACAACAAGATGCTTCACCTTCAGGCCAGTCACTGCATACTCAAGCGCTGCACTGGTACCGTGCGTGCCACCGCCTTGGATAAATGGAGGCACCAAGTTTGCCACGTTACGAACTACAAAAAGTTCACCCGGCTGCGCATGGAAGATACCTTCAGGTGTAACCCGGCTATCACAGCAGGAAATCACCATCACTTCAGGTTCTTGGCCATAGATGGCAAGGTTTTGATATTCCTCTTCAAACTGGCGATAAATCCGCTCTTTATAAAGGCCGTATCCAGTCAGCAGTTCTTTCGGAAAATCAGTCATGCGTCGCCATCTCGTTAGTGTCGGTATTGTCTGCCTATATAGCTAAGGCAAACGATCTTTCAACTGGCGAAAAGACCAGAAACTTAAAAGTCTCTCAGCATATACGCCCACAATATACCTTGCCAGTTTCTCGAAAGCCAACAGAAAGCCAAAAGCCCGATTAGCTCCTTCGAGCCATGACTTCTATTTCGACCTTCATCTCTTCCTTGATGAGAGCGCAAATAACCGTGGTTGCCGCAGGCCGGATTTCACCAAAATACTCACCAAGTACGGCAAAAACTGCCTCAACGTTACTCCGGTCAGTCACATAATAGCGCGCACGAACCACATCCTTAAGCGAACAACCAGCTTCGCCAAGCGCACTTTTGATCGTTTCCAGCGCATTAACGGCCTGTGCGCCCACATCCTCTGGCATTTGCATCGTCGAATAGTCATATCCGGTCGTGCCAGAAACATGGACGAAGTCACCATCTACAACTGCACGAGAATATCCAGCGGTCTTTTCAAAGGGTGATCCTGAAGAAATTAAGGTTCTCTCCGACATAACAACCTCCCTCGACTACAACTCAACGTGCTGCGGCAGAACCACCAACAGCATTTAGTGTTTGTAGGATACAACCGGGACAGCTCAGATCAATTGAGAAATTGGCGCCTTATTCCTGACGACTTGATGAGAAAAAGCAGCTCAGCCCAAGTGCGGTCCATAAAGCGATGCCAATCCAGTACATCAGCGGGTCTTCTGTCCGGTAGATGACATCATAAAGAAGCGTGTATCCCGCATAGAGATCCCACGCGACCCACGCCAGCAAAACAACACCTACAATCCGCCAGAAAAAGCTCACCATGGGCGAAAACCTCCTACCACTCATAGTAACGCTTTGATCTTGAAGAAAAACCTACGGTTTTAGGGGGCCAAACAGTGAACAACTCAGCACACTCACTCAAAGTGAATCAGTCAAGATTTGCTAACATTTTTACTGATTCGCTTGCACAATCCTACAATTTCAACGTCAAGATGTAGGTTTAGCTAAAAACAAGACATAATTACCTAATCATAATCTACATTTAATTTGCTCATTCCTACTGATTCTGAGATATAAAGGGTCTCAAACGGACAGAAAGCTTGCTTGTTTCTCTCGAGTATTTTTGTCGATCATCTGAAGCACGGATTGCGGCAACCACCACATTATCCGTCAACCTATTGAATTTGTTCAATTAAACAAGTCAATTGGACAACCAAGGAAAATACAAGGGCACAAGAAAAAAGATCAAAAGCGACATATACTATGCGAAGTGTCAACCTTCTAAGGTGTTGCTTGATAACTAAAAATACTTCTTATTCAATGCCTGCCGTGTTGTTGTTGGGGGACTACATACATGACGTTAACTGCGGTTAAGACAAAGACGTCTTGCGGTAACTTTTTTGAAGATTTTCACGTGGGCCAGGTCATAAGACATGGAACACCAAAGACAATAAACGAAGGAGATACAGCTCTTTATACTGCATTATACGGATCTCGATTTGCGGTACAGTCGGGAACTGCTTTTGCAGAAACCATTGGATACCCGTATTACCCGTTGGACGACCTTCTAGTCTTCCACGTGGTCTTCGGTAAAACAGTGGGAGATATCTCACTGAACGCCGTCGCAAACCTGGGGTATTCCGACTGCCGTTTCCTGATGCCTGTCTATGCCGGAGATACAGTCTCTGCTACGTCAGAAGTCATCGGGCTGAAAGAAAATTCAAACGGCAAAACCGGTGTTGTTTACGTGCGCTCTACTGGCTATCGCCACAAAGAGCCAGGGAATCCTGAAAAGGTTCTGGAATACACCCGCTGGGTCATGGTGAAGAAGCGCGATGAAAATGCGTCTGCACCAGAAACCACCCTGCCGGATCTACCAGACGGAATTTCCGAGGACTGCCTGGGGCAAGCCGTTCCAGAGCTTTCAATCGATGATTGGGACTTTGACCTGTCCGGTTCACCATTCCGCTTCGATGACTACGAAGTGGGTGAAAAGATCGATCACGTCGACGGTATGACCGTGGAAGAAGCTGAACACCAGCTCGCAACACGTCTTTACCAGAACACAGCGAAAGTCCACTTCAATCATCATAGCGAGAAAAACAGCCGCTTTGGCAAACGCCTGATCTATGGTGGCCATGTCATCTCGCTTGCGCGTGCTTTGTCTTTCAACGGACTAGGCAATGCTTTCCATATCACAGGCATCAATGCAGGACGACACGTTGCACCGCTCTTTGCAGGTGACACCGTTTACGCATGGTCTGAGGTTCTGGATAAAAAACGGATTGAAGGAAGAAGCGATATCGCAGCACTACGCCTGCGCCTCGTTGCAACAAAAGATCTTATTTGCGGAGATTTCCCATACAAGAATGAAGACGGGAAATACCAAGACAGCGTGATCCTTGATCTGGATTACTGGGTCGTCATTCCGGTTTGATCTTCACCGTATCCTTGAGAAGCCAAAACCTCTCAAGAACGGATACGGCCAAACGACAAAAAATAAAACAACACAAAAAGAAAGCCCGGCGCATCACCTGCCCGGGCTTTTCTGATTTTCAATCAGTTCCAGGAATTCACCTCACCGCTTGGTCAACAACTCGTCCAGATAGCGCAGTACCTCAGTAGAAGCGTCTTCCATGCGTTTGTAAGCAGCATCTGCACCTGCATGATCTGCTATTCCCAGAAGGCGTGCGCATTCCTTGCCTTGTTCGTGAACTTCAGCATGAACAGGCAACAGTTTCTTAAACGCCAGACTATCGCGAACACGAGAATCATCTACCTTGTCATACCACTTACCAAGACGGCACTGATGATGATCTGAAAGCTCACTCACCTGCAAATGACTGAGGCCAACTGACATTTCGGCAAGGTGCTTCTTCCAGATTATGTGATCAGCCTTAGCACGATGCAGAATGAAGTTCGGTACGCCTCGCTTATCAAACTCAGTAAACTGCTCTTCCACGATGGATTCAGATTGAGCAACCGTCTCGATCACATGTTCAATCCGCTCATTCACATCGCGTGCATGCCCTGCAATTGCATGCACACCGCGATTGATTTCGCTGGTTGCCTCTTCCTGCTGCGTCAGCTGGCGTGCAATTTCACGCATCTGCGTACTCGCAACTCCTACATCGCGCAGCACTTCAGAGATCAAACTCTCGGCATTCTGTGAGTTATCAATACTCTTGCTGACCAGAGATTGCGCATCATTCACAGCTGAGTTCACATCGTTCACGTGAGCCTGCAAGGTCTCAATCCGGCAACGAATATCATCTGTTGCCTGCTGTGTTTGACCGGAGAGATCCTTCACCTCGGAAGCCACAACAGCAAAGCCCTTGCCTGCCTCACCAGCACGCGCGGCTTCAATCGTCGCGTTCAGGGCCAGCAGATTTGTTTGCTTGGCCAGTCCTTCAATCGTACCAACAAAGGTCCCAATCTGAACAGCGGCAGTTGTCAGCTCATTTGCAGCAGCAGTCATACTTTCAAAGAACCGGCCAATATGCTGGCTTGCATCTGCAGATTCTCGAGTTGCTGTTTCTCCCTGCTGCATGGCCTCATTTGCAGATTCCACCGCATCCGCAGCTCCCTGAGCGCTGGAGGCAATTTCAGAAAACGAAACGTTCAGCTCTTCAACACCGGTCGCAATTGTCTGCGCACCTTCATCCGTTTTGCGAATATGCCATGTGATTTGGGAGATCGCGGCCATCGATTCACTGGCTTGCAGGGAGTACTCTACCGTTTGACCAAGGGTACGCTCGTCTTGATCATCAAGCTTCTGCTTCAGCGATTCAAAGCGCTCATAAAGATCTGCTGGAACTCCTTCCACTTCGGGAAGTGGACGATCTTCCATCAAAGCCAACAGAAGTGCATCAATTCCTTCACGATTGATGCCGCCCACATCTGCCTGATGTGATCCCTGAGCTTTAGGTGCGCTCTTCAACATTCCGGACCAGTTCATCTTGAATTACCTTCCAAACTGCACATTCAGTGCAGATAATTCCCTAGCCGCCAATCTCTCATCACCACAACCCAGCCAAGTCACCAGAGACTAAGCAAGTAAGATCAGCGTATTTACGTACCCACAACAGGTCATTCAAGACAACAAGTGCAACTATCCCAACGTCAAACTCATGAGCTTGAAAGACTCATGCTTAAAACATACATAAATTATTACTAATAATAGCTTACTGGCCTAATAAGCATGTTTTTAGCTTTGAGATTCAATGGGTTCTCATAAGGGTCAGACAAAATAAAAGCCCCGATCTTTCGGACCGGGGCTTTGAATGCATCAATCTAACTAAGCTATCAGCTCACTTCGTGCTTCAACGCATTACGCGCCAGCATCACACCCTGCTTTTTGGTCTTCAGGATCTCGCGAGCCTTCTCAAACTTCGGATCTTCCCAGAAGATCATGCAACCGTTACAGCCACGCCCACAACAGCCTTCCAAACCAAGACGAGGGGACTTCGGTTTACGATCCTGGCTGCCTTCAGCAATCGCATCAATCAGTCGGTCGCGCTGGCTTTCATACTTGTTCTGCTGCGCATTCGTCGCTTCACCACGCGCTTCAATACGCTCTGCTGTCCGGTCCAGCTTCAGGCGACTCCACTGCTCAGGTGTCAACGGACGCTCTTTACGCACCACAGTGTTCACCGGGAAGCGATCCTTAAAGTCAGCTGCATCGTCTTTGTCGAACAGCGAGAACGGGATACGCACCAGCGGCTGCTTGCCAGCGTGCACTTCCTCTGTAATCTCACCAGACTTTGCATTTTCAAACTCATAGATACGCAGCAAGACGCTGTCGTCGGACAGAGGTTGCAGAAACTCCAGCACTTCCCCGGCAACAATCTTGTTCTTCACTTTCATGTAGAACGCTTCGTCAGTCACCTTCTCAACAATACCAGCGAATTCCCACTCACCGATAGAGTGTGTGTCCTCATAATTGTGGGCGTAGTTGTTCAAACGACCTTCATGGAACGCAGTTGTGTAGCCACGGTTGGCAACACTGTACATCTCATCCATGTACTTCTGAGGATTCCAGTTCTCAGGATCACGATAGTAATCATCAATCGCCATGCGGTAAGCGCGTGCAACAACCGCCACGTAGTACATGGACTTGCCACGGCCTTCGATCTTCAGCGAATCCACACCGATGCGCAGGAAGTCATTGAGCTTCGGCATCAGGCACAGGTCTTTGGAGTTAAGAATATAAGAACCACGGCCATCTTCCAGAATTGGCATCAACTCGCCGGGGCGGCATCCCTCTTCCAGCAAGAACTCAAACATGTCCATGTTATCTTCGTTCAGCTCAAGCTCATTGATTGTGCCGTCTTTCATGCGCATGCGCACTTTGTAGTTCCAACGACAGGAGTTTGCACAATTCCCCTGGTTCGCGCCACGCTCTGCCATAAAGTTGGAAAGCAGGCAGCGACCGGAGTAGGTCATACACATCGCGCCATGAACAAATGCTTCCAGACGAATGTCCGGGCACTTCTCACGAATTTCAGAAAGCTCCGGAAAAGACACTTCACGGGCCAACACAACCAGATCCGCACCTTGCTCTTTCCAGAAATCAACGGAAAGCCAGGAGCAAACGTTCGCCTGCGTGGAAATATGCAGCGGCACGTTCGGCAGCTCTTTGCGCATAAACTGGAACACACCCGGATCAGCGATGATCAAACCATCCGGATTAATATCGCGAATAGTCTCGGCATATTCCTTCAGCTTGGGAACGTCCTTATTATGAGAAAACAGGTTCAGCGTCAGATAAACACGCTTGCCATGCTTATGCGCAAATTCAATCCCCTCAACAACCTGCTCAAGCGTAAACTCTGCCTTCGTACGCAAGGACATATCTGGCGTACCAAGGTAGATCGCATCTGCTCCATAAAGCACAGCAATCTTTAGCTTCTGAAGGTTGCCCGCAGGCATCAGGAGTTCTGAAGTTCTCATAGTGGCGACCAAATTCTCTGGTGTTTTCTAAAGCTCTGTTGTCGAGCTATTGACCAGCGCCTCGGCAGTGTCTTTGGGAAACAGCAAAAGGGCGCGTATTTAGGGGTGCTTCTAAGGGATTTCATCAAGGATGAACAGAACAATTTTGTCTCACCCAGTTTGATGGGTTCTAGTTACTCTATCTGTTCAGCAGAAGCCCATTCCAACAAATCCGAAAAGCTGTGCTTAAAAAGAAATGGGCGGATACCGAAGTACCCACCCACATCATAAGAACACTCATGTAAGCTGACGGTTAATTGCCCCCGCCGTCAGCTACAAACAGCAAGGCTTGTTTAATCGACGAGCGCAGCCACTGGTTCATAAGCTTCTTCATCTACAAAATCGTAGCGCAACTGATTTTCAAACCAATCACGGAAGCTGCGAATTTTTGGCTCAGCTCCACGCTTCTCACGCCACATCAGCTTATGTTCACGACCGTCCCGCTGATATTCAGGGAAGATCGGCACAAGACGTCCGGCGGTCTCAGCTTCGGCACTTAAAAGATTGGACTCAAGAACAATGCCGAACCCCTTTTCGGCAGCGTCAAGAGAAAGCGCTGCATTCTCAAACACCATCATCTCATTGACGATCGGGTTTGGAACACCAGCTTCAGACAGCCATGTCTCCCAGGAAACCGTGGCACCTTCGCTGCGAATAATCGGCAGTTTCAGCAGCTCATTCGGCTTCTTAGGGTAGCCAAGATTATCCAGCAGTTCAGGTGAAATCAGCGGACGAAACTTCTCGCGCCCTAAGGAGATTTCCTGAAACTCTTCTGGAGTATTGGACTGACGTGTGAAGACAAGGTCATACAGCCCGCCTTCAATATTCTGATCAGAGCCACTGCTGGAAACAGTCACCGTGATCTCTGAGTTATGCGCAGTAAACGAACGAAGACGGCGCAGCAACCAATTGCTGGCGAAGCTTGAAGAACAATGGATACTCAAAGTATCCCTGTTCCCGACGGCTTCGATAGTGCGCGTCGCAGTTGAGATTCTGTCAAATGCCTCGGCAATCTCCGAGGCATATCGATAGGCCGCTGCAGTCGGGAAAACCGCTCTGGAACGGCGCTCAAACAGCTCCAGTCCCAGGTGATCCTCCAGCGCTTTGAGCCGGTGACTGACCGCACTAGCGGTAATTGCTAGCTTTTGGGCCGCCGAAACCAAACTCCCAGTTTCCATAACTGCACGAAACGCGACCAAAGCATTCAAAGGGGGCAAACGATTCATGAAATGCCTTATTCTTGATAGAGTGAGAGATACAACCAATATTCCGATTAATGATGTAGACGTAACATAGCGCCTCCCCAATTTGAACACCCTCAAATCAACTAGGTCACGTCAAAAGTTATGTAAAAGAGCACATTTCCACAATAGATAACACCACACATGAACTACTCAATTATTGATAATCTACGGAATACTTTCTGATATTCAGTAAAAATAATCGATATAAAATTCATTACAGAGAAAGAACATAACAATATCAATTTTACGCTAGGATATCATAGAATAGGGTCGGGATACACGCCTAGGTTAAAGATCAAAAAAATTAACTATTCAACTGACGCCTGCTTTAGGTCGGACGAATACCAACATATGCAGCACGCGGACGTATTTGTTCTTGCATTTGATATTGTTCGAGCGCCTGAGCGATCCAGCCGCTAATTCTTGAAATACAAAACAAAATTCCGGCAGAATTTTTTGGTAAGCCCAAAATCTGCTCCAAAAGTGCTAGTGGAAAATCCACATTCATGTGCTTTCCGAAAAGCTCCTGAGATCTTTCCCGTAATGGTGGAATCAGTGCAACAAGCGGGTGATCCAGCTCACTTTGCATGAGTTTGCCTAATAGAAATTCGCCCCTTGGATCAGGCCCGCCGTATACAGAATGCCCAAGTCCCGGCAGATATTCTCCGTTCATACATCGCTCTTGCAACACGTTCTCTATATCGTCAGCTACATGAATATGCTTCAGCCAACTCAGCACGCGCTCTGCGTTTGTTCCATGTCTGGGGCCCATAAACGCTCCAAGCCCCGAAACAAGAACAGCATGCAGCGGCGCCCGTGTCGAAGCCGCACATCTCACCGCATATGCGCTGGTATTGAGCTCATGGTCAGCACACAAAACAAGCGTCGCACGGATCAGATCGATAGCCTTTTCATTCTTCACGCCCCAGGCTTGAGCAATCTGCCGGTGCATCGGGTCAGTGCTCGGCGCTTGCATCAGTAGCGCACTGGCTGCAAGGCGAATGAGGCTCGCCCCTTTTCGCTTGAGCAGCTCCTGAGACAGCGTGTAGGCCGCGCTGTCTTGTTCCGGCCAGGAACAGAGCGCCACAATCGCCCGATGAGCGGGCCTCTGGTGCCCGCTCATCACCTCGACGGCATGAGGCGCAGACTGAGCAAACGGGTCATTCTCACAATCCCACAGCAGCGTGGCGACACTTTCAAGCGTACCAGCCTTTGCAAGTTCCAGTGCAGACTGACCGCGGTAGTAATGCCCCTCATCTGTCAAAAGCGTCAGCTTGGTCTCAAGCACTCCCTTTGCAGCAGCACTCCGGGACTGCCCATCCCGTTCCTCAGAGCCTTCTCCAGCCCGACGACTTCGCAGGAAGCGGATATCTGAAGCATCATAGAGCCGCGTCCTTCCCGGCCCTTGAACCGAGCGAACTAACCCACGGCTCACATAGGCATACAACGTGGCCGGCCGCACCCCCAACTCATTGGCAGCTTCTTTGGCGGAAAGATAAATAACTTCAGACATGGCGCACCTATTACATGATCAACGTTGATCATACGAATAAGACAGGCACACGCAATACTATAGATGTTCAATCAGAAGACTGTCAGTTGCCCTTGGTCGCATTAGAAGCCTCAGCAGCAGCAATCAGATCCTTGCCGACCTCATCTTCAAACTCACCCCAAACAGGTCGCATCACATCCGCCCATTGCTGGCGCTGTTCTGGCGTCAACTCACGCACAGTGTAACCAGCATCGACAATCCGTTGCCGGTTCTCGTCGCTCGTCTGCGCAGCTTGCGCATTGGCCTTGGCCAGCGTTTCTTGGAAGATCGTCAAAAACTGCTCCCGCACATCAGGCTTCAGGCTTTCCAACCACTCCTTAGGCGCAAACACAACATAAGCCAGCAATTGATGGTTGGTCTCAGTAATCCCGTCCTGAACCTCAAAGAACCGCGAGGTGAAGATGTTGGACCAGCTGTTTTCCTGACCATCAACAACCCCCAACTGCAAAGCCCCATAGACCTCTTTAAACGCCAATTTCTGCGCACTCGCTCCCATCGCCTCAATCATCGCAACGGCCACATCAGAATTCTGCACCCGAAACTTCAGCCCTGCCCCGTCAGAAGGCACGAGCAACGGCTTATCGGCAGAAAAGTGCTTTAATCCATCATAAAGATACCCAAGTCCAACAACCCCGAAATCAGACATGACATCAAGCAGTTCCTGCCCCTTCTCGCTGGCAGTAAAACGCTGTACTGCATCCATGTCCTCAAACAGGAAAGGCAGATCAAAGAGTCGGAACTTGTTGGTGTAAACTTCCAGTTTTGAAAGAGAGGGCGCCGCCAGCTGCACATCACCCAGTATCAGGGCCTCCATCACCTTCTCATCATCATAAAGCTGGGAAAAGGGAAACACCTGCATGCAGGCCACACCGTCCATCTCGGTGTTCACCCGCTCCGCCAGCATCCGCGCAAAGTCACCCTTAGGATGACCTCTCGGCGGCACAACATGGCTGAACTTGATAACAACTTCGCCAGGCTTACAGTCAATCTGGGCGAACGCAGGTGTGGCGAAAACAACGCCCAGAGCAAGAATTAAAGCGGTGAACGCTCTCCTCATCAGCTCCTCACGGCAACATTATGGGACCTGCCTATTATCGCAGTTTCCCCCCAAAATCCGCCTAAGCTATTGCTCTGCATTTGCCTCGAATAAGCAGCAACAAAAAAGCCGGAGCAAATGCCCCGGCCTTTCAAAACATATCTTGGTTCCAGCTACCTGACGATAACCTCTGGCCCCATCATATAGGTTGGCAGCGCCGTGGAGAGCCATGGCAAGTACGTGACCAATACCAGGAACACCAGCAGAACCATCACAAACGGTGCAGCGGCACGCACCACCTGCACCAGACTCATACCCGTTATGCCCGAGGTCACAAACAGATTGAGCCCGATAGGCGGTGTGATCATGCCGATCTCCATGTTCACCACCATGATGATGCCCAGGTGAATTGGATCAACACCCAGCTCCACAGCAATCGGGAACACCACAGGTGCCACAATCAACAGCAGACCGGATGGTTCCATGAACTGACCACCAATCAGCAGGATAATATTGACGGCAATCAGGAAGGTGAACCAGTTGAAACCTGCACCTAACATCCAGTCGGTAATGACCTGCGGGATACGCTCAGCAGTGAGTGTGTGAGCAAAGAGCAGCGCATTCACGATGATGAACATCAGCATGATCGTGGTCTTACTACTCTCAACCAGCACCTTGCGGGTATCCCGGTGGAAGAAGGCAGGGAAGAAGTAAAGAACACTCAATCCAATGTTACGGACAATTGCCTCAAGCAGTCCTTCACCAGACTTACGCCATTTCTTGTCCTTCAGCGGCCCCATGTCACGATAGATGAACAGAGCAATTAGGCACGCATACACAGCTGCCACAGCCGCAGCTTCTGTTGGTGTAAACACACCTGCATAAATACCGCCAAGGATGATCACAATCAGGAACATACCAAACGCAGCTTCAACAAACGTGGACCACAGCACCCTGATGCTTGGGAACGGTTGCGCAGGCAGGTTTTTCTTGCGGGCGATAATGTAGATCGTCACCATCAGCATCAGACCAGCCACAATGCCCGGAATAACACCCGCCAGGAACATACGCCCAACAGAAACGTTGGTTGCAGCCGCATAAACAACCATCACGATGGACGGCGGGATCAGAATTCCCAGCGTACCGGCATTGGCGATGATGCCTGCAGCAAATTCCTTGGAGTAACCAGCCTGACGCATCGCAGCAATCGCGATGGTACCAATCGCAACCACAGTCGCTGGAGACGAACCAGAAAGCGCAGCAAAGATCATACAGGCCAGCACGCCAGCCATAGCCAGACCACCACGCACCCAGCCAACAGTTGCCACAGCAAAGTTCACGATACGACGGGCAACCCCACCAGTGGACATGAAGCTGGAAGCCAGAATGAAGAACGGGATCGCGAGCAGTGTAAAGTTCTGCGACGCATTGAACATCTGAATGGTCACAGAGCTCATAGAGTCATGAGAGAACAGCGCGATGTAGAGAACGGAAGACAAGCCAAGCGCAATCGCGATTGGTGCCCCGATAAGAAGCAGCCCAAAGAGCAGCAAAAAGAGAACAGCGGTTTCCATTGGGCTTAGTCCTTCAGCACGTCTTTGTTTTCTTCAACGAGCTCTTCAGCTTCGTGCGCGGCGATCATCGTGTCGCGTTGGCCAGTCAGAATGAACCAGCACATTTGCAGCGACCGGAAAGCCAGAAGGGCAAGACCGATTGGCAGGATGACATAGCCCCACCACCGTGGAACACGCTCTTTCACGCCAAACATCTCCTGATACCACTCAGGAAACTTCAGATCCTCCATGCCAATTGGAAGCTTGTAGTACTTGGCAACGTAATCAAACGCACCGCCGGATGACCCGCGGTTATCAAGCCCAAGCAACCAGCCAAACCAGTCTGCATCAAACAGCAGCGCCGCATACAGCAACGTCACCAGCGCACCAATCAGCCCGAAGGTGCGGAAGACCGGTTTCGGAAACAGGCGGATGAAAGCATCAACACCAAGGTGCGAGCCAATTTTCAGGCCATAGCTCATGCCGAAAAGAATAAGCCATGCAAACAGCACGCGGGTGAACTGTAGCGCGCCACCCCAACCCGAGTTAAAGCCGTACCGCATGACGACCTGCCAGAAGGTGACCAACGTCATCACCGCAAGGATTGTGGCGATAAAGCCTTCTTCGAAAGCATCTATTATTTTATTTAGTCGAGACAAAGCGCCCTCCCCCAACAGCACTCTCATTTCTCAGTGTGTTGCGGCACGGAGAAAGAAACCATTGTGGTTTTTCAGGGTCTGCCCGACCAATAGCCGGACAGACCTATCAAGATGTATTGGATTAGTTGTTTGCTGCGACGGCAGCGTCGATCACATCCTGACCGATGTCATCAGCAAACTTGCCCCATACAGGCTTCATCACGTCAACCCACTGCTGACGCTGCTCCGGTGTCAAACTGCGAACTTCTACACCAGATTCAATGATCTTCTGCTTGTTCGCTTCGTTGATAGCGGAAGAGCGAGCGTTCGCATCGTTGGTCACTTCAGTGAAGATAGTGATGAACTGGTCGCGAACTTCTGGATCAAGGCTATCAAGCCATTCCTGAGAGGTCACAGCAAGGTAAGACAGCAGCTGGTGGCTGGTTTCTGTAATACCGTCCTGAACTTCAAAGAACTTCTTGGTGTAGATGTTGGACCAGGTGTTTTCCTGACCATCAACAACGCCGGTCTGCAGCGCGCCATATACTTCTTTAAACGCAAGCTTCTGCGCGTTTGCTTCCATTGCTTCAATCATCGCAACAGCAACGTCAGAGGTCTGAACGCGGAACTTCAGGCCAGCAGCATCAGCAGGTGTCTGCAAAGGCTTGTTGGCGGAGAAGTGCTTGATGCCGTTGTAAACGTAACCGAGACCAACAAAGCCGATGTCAGACATCGCGCCCAGCAGTTCCTGACCTTTTTCACCCTGTGTGAAGTTGTTCACTGCATCCATGTCGGAGAACAGGAACGGAAGGTCAAACACACGGTACTTGAGTGTGTAAGCTTCGAACTTAGCAAGAGAAGGCGCAGCGATCTGAACATCGCCGAGCAGCAGAGCTTCCATCACTTTGTCATCATCAAACAGCTGGGAGCTTGGGAAAACCTGCATACAGGCCTTACCATTCATCTCAGTGTTGATACGCTCTGCCAATGCAGTTGCAAAGTCACCCTTTGGGTGGCCGGTCGCAGACACAACGTGACTGAACTTGATAACAACTTCACCCGGATCACACGCTTCAGCAGCAACGGCTTGAGTAGCGGTGAACATGCCAGCTGCAACTGTGGCAGCAGTAACCAATTTCTTCATAGTATCCTCCCAGATGGAACGGAGCGAAGCTCCTCGCGATACCAAAAGCAATCTGCGTGCCAGTTTTAATACTATTAGTATTTTCAGCTACTTACGGATATTTACCTAATTATTCGATTTACATTTGTTACGAATAAGTAACATTGACTACTCAAAGATGTGTCGAATTCGACACATTTCTATTCACCAATCTCATCCTTCCCAAGCCCATACTTCTTCATCTTTTCATAAAGCGCCTTGCGGGATACGGACAGCGCTTCATATGTCGGCTTAATCTTGCCGTCGTTCTTCTCAAGCTCGGCAGCAATAATATCGCGTTCATAGGTACTCACGCGCTCAGCAAGCGTACCACTCTGCGGGCCCGCAACAGCCGCCGCCGCACCAGCGGCTTTCGGCTGCCCTTCCAGCCCCAGCACAAACCGGTCTGCCACGTTGCGCAGTTCGCGCACATTGCCTGGCCATTCCCGCTGCATCAGTTCACCGAGAAACTCCCTCGAAATCTCCGGCACTTCTTTCCGGTAACGTGCACGAGCCCCACGGGTGAGGTAATGGAACAGCACCGGAATATCCTCCAGCCGTTCTCGCAGCGGCGGAATAGCCAGTGTGATCACGTTAAGGCGGTAAAACAAATCCTTCCGGAACCGCCCTTGGTTGGAGGCCGCCTCCAGATCTTCTTTGGTCGCTGCCACAAAACGCAGGTCCAGCGGAATGGATTTGTTCGACCCAAGACGCTCAATCGTCCGTGTCTCAAAAACTCGCAGCAGTTTCACCTGCAAGTCCAGTGGCATGGACTCAATCTCATCCAGAAACACCGTCCCGCCATGCGCATGCTCCAGCTTGCCAATGCGCAGGCCACTTGCACCAGTAAAGGCGCCTTTCTCATGCCCAAACAGCTCGCTCTCGATGATATCAGCAGGCAGGGCGCCACAGTTCAGCGCCACAAATGGCCCGTCTTTGCGCAGGCCTTCTTCATGCAACGCACGAGCAACGACCTCTTTACCAGAACCTGTCTCACCCAGAATAAGCACATCCGCATCCGTGCCAGACAGCGCGGTAATAGTACTCCGCAGCTCTTCCATGGACGGGGACTTGCCAACAATGCGCTCTTCCAGACCTGAGAGCTTGCCCAGCTCCTCACGCAGCACGCGGTTTTCCAGCGTCAAACGGCGCTTTTCCAGCCCACGCTCAACAACGGCAACCAGCCCACTAACCGGAAACGGCTTCTCTTTGAAATCATAGGCCCCGGCCCGCATAGCTTCCACCGCCAGCGGCACATCACCATGGCCGGTGATCAACACCACAGGCAAAGCACTGTCGATCTCGAAGGCAGCTTTCATCAGATCAAAGCCGCCCATCTTGGGCATACGGATATCGCTGACCAGAACTCCATAGAACTCATGCGTGATGTGCTCCAACGCTTCTTCAGCGCGAGAAAACGACACCACGTGATAGCCGGCCAGTTCCAGCCCTTCCACCAGCGCTTCACGCATATCTTCGTCGTCATCGACCAGAAGAATGGTGGCTTTATCGATTGCCCATACGTCCATACTAAACTTCTTCTTCCTCAAGATCGCCGGAAGTCTCCGAGGCATCCTTCAGCACAATCACAAAGCATGCGCCGCCAAGCTCAGACTGCTCATAGCGCAACTGCCCTTCCAGATCCTCGATTATCTTATAGGCAATGGAAAGGCCAAGCCCCAATCCTTCACCCACATCCTTTGTGGTGAAGAACGGATCAAAAATGCTAGCAACAACATCCTCTGGCACGCCGGGTCCGTTGTCCTCAAAGCGAATGATCACCTGCTGCTCATGATGAGAAACCGAAATTCGGATGCATGGTTCATCCTGCGCTTTCATGGCATCCAGTGCATTGCTCATCAGGTTCATCAGCACCTGCGCAAGACGAACCTGCCCAGCCAGAACCTCAATGGATTTGTCGTCCTGCACCACCTCAGTGTGCACGCCCATCTGCTTGCAGCGTGGCCCCGTCAGCATCAACACTTCACCAACAACGGCAGAAACCTTCACCGGAACAAGGTCACGTCCCGCTTTGCGGGTGAACCCTTTCAGGATCTGACTGATCGCCGCCATCCGCTCCACCATGGCAACAATCTTGCCTAGGCTCTTCAGTGCGCGGTCTGACTTACCCGTCTCAATCAACACCTGCGCGTTTTCAGAGTGCGTGCGGATCGCACCCAGCGGCTGGTTGAACTCATGAGAAAGCGCAGCAGACATTTCGCCCAGTGTTGCCAATTTGGCAGACTGCACCAGACTGGCCTGCGCCTGTTGCAAGCCTTTTTCTGCGGCCTCACGTTCTTTCACTTCCTGTGCCAGCAAAGCATTCATGGTGGAAAGCTCACGGGTACGCTCATGCACGCGCTCTTCCAGCCGCGCCGCATAAACCTTGTCCTGCCGGATACGTTCCAGCAAACGCCGCCGCCGCTCACCCGCCATCCAGAACAGACCACCACTCACAACACACAGCAGCAAAGCCACCAGCGCCGCCCAGATGGACTGTTGCCGAACCTGAGAGGTATCGGCAAACAACACCACCTTCCAGTTCAGCACAGGCAGCTCCTGCTCAATCATCTGGAAGTTGGGTTTGTTGAAAGGCGGGCTTAATCGCACAAGTTGGAAGTCCAGATCATACCAACGCTGCTCAATCACCCCATTGAGAGTAGCAGATACACGTCCGCGTCGCGTCGTGCGCTGTGCAAACAACCGCTCTCCGCGCCAACTGGATTGGTTGGTAGCGACCACAATGCCGTTTTGATCAACAGCAACAAGACGATCCTTTGAAAGCGCCCAGGATTGCTCAACCCCTTCAAGACTTACACGAACCGCAATAAAGCCGTAGTCCTGCTCCCCCTGCCGAACCGGAGCGATGAACACATAGCTGGCAGGCCCACCACTGCGGGAAAGAACCAGTTGCCGCCCAAGACGCCCCTGCCGCGCAGCTTGCAACGCATCCGCATAAGAGGACATGCCCTGTTCCGCCATACTGGCGTTGTCGATCAGGTTGGACGCAACAATTTGGCCGTCAGGCTTCTGGAACCAGACCTCCTGCGCGCCAGACATCCCTGCAATTACCTTGGCAACATTCTGCCCGCGCTCATGTTCATCATTGGCAAGGATCTGTACGATGTCAGAGCGCCGCGCCAACAACGGTGGCAGCAAGCGATATTTATCGAGGTATTTCTCAAGCCCTGCCGCCTGCACAGACAGGGTCGCCTGCCCACGCGTTTGCAAGTCTGCCAGATAAAACTGGCTGCTCAACTGCATCGCGACCCAGGCAACCACAAGCGCAAACACAGCAAATGTCACCAGTGCAACACTGGAGACCCGCTGCCATCGCTCAGATCTGCTTGTCCTGTTCACGTCGCTTGTCCGGTTTTGAATATAGTCGTGATGCCTCCCGAGACATCACCAAATGCGCTTAATCACTTACGGTGTAACCCGTGTTCGTTCACTGGTCTAGCGCAACACTTTTGATCAAAGCAAATACCTGTTGTCCGGCAGCTAGTTGCAACTCATGCACAGAATGGCGTGTCAGCCGCGCCCGCAAATGCTGCTCTCCAACACGGCAATCCACCTCGGCATATGGGCCGGAGGTCTCCGTAATGCCTTCAATCACGACAGAAAGTACATTGCGGATGGAAGCTTCATCTGGCGCTTTACGCGCAAGAGCAACATCCTTGGCCTTGATGCGAACACGCACATCCTGCCCCACGTTCCCCAACTGCCCCGGAAGCTGCAATGTCTGTCCTTCCAAACCAAATTCAGTGATCTGCCATTGCTCATCATAATGGTTCAGCGTGGCAAACAGCAGCGAGCCCGCGTCCGGCCCGCTCGCCAACTGCGGCAGTTCCAAATTGCTCAGCATCTGCGCAATCGGTCCATGCGCAACCACATTGCCAGCGTCCAGCAGCACCAGCGTATCCGCCAGCTGCTCAATCTCACCAAGGCTATGGCTCACATAGAGCATCGGAATGCCGAACTCGTTCTTCAGCTTAAGAAGATACGGCAGGATCTCCGCTTTACGCGAAGCATCCAGCGAGGCCAGCGGCTCATCCAGCACAAGCAGCTGCGGTTTGGACAACAACGCCCGCCCAATCGCCACACGCTGCTTTTCGCCGCCGGAAAGCCCATGAGGCCGGCGCTTCAGCAAGTGAGAGATCCCCAGCAGCTCTGCAACTTCACCCAGACCAACAGCAGATTTCCGCCCCGCTGCCCACTGGCTATAAAGCAGGTTCCGTTCCACATTCATATGCGGAAACAGGCGGGAATCCTGAAACACCATGCCCACACCGCGCTGCTGAATTGGCATGTTGATGGAAGCTGCCCGATCAAACACAACACGCTCGCCCAGTGCAATGCGTCCATGATCCGGCGCGCTCAAGCCCGCAATCATGCGGATCAACGAGGACTTGCCAGCACCGGACTTGCCGAAGATTGCCGTTATCCCGCTGTTCACCGCAAACTTGGCGGAAAGCGAGAAGTCACCCAACCGGCTGGCAACATCAACCTCAATCATGCTGACCTCCCAACTTGCGGGAAAGCCGCCGCGAGATTACCTCGGAGAACACCAAAGCACCAATGGAAACCACAACTGCAATCACAGTCAGACGGATCGCTCCCGCATCACCGGAAAGGCTCTGCATCTCGGTATAAAGCGCAAGCGATAACGTCCGCGTCTCTCCGGGAATGTTGGAAACAAACGTGATCGTCGCTCCAAATTCACCCATAGCCTTGGCAAACCCAAGGATCGCACCGCTCAGGATACCCGGCAGTGCCAGCGGCAGCGTAATCAGCAGAAAGGTTTTGAGCCGAGACGTACCCAGCGAATGCGCCGCTTCTTTCAGCTGGCCATCTGACAGCTCAAAGGAAAGCTTCACAGGCCGAATGATCAGCGGAAACGCCATGATCCCAGCGGCGAGAGCAGCGCCCGTCCAGCGGAAGGCAAACACAATGCCAAACACATCCGCAAAAAAGCTGCCCAACATGCCTTGCCGCCCAAACAGCACCAGCAGCACATAACCTGTCACCACAGGCGGCAGCACAATCGGCAAATGCACCAAGGCATTCACCAGCGTATAACCAGGAAACTTCCAGCGGGCGAGAGCATAGCCGAGCAGAACCGCAGGCGGCAGCGCAATCGCAATTGCAAGGCTCGCAACCTGCAGCGACAGCTGGATAGCTGCCCATTCTGCATCCGTCAGATAAAAGCTCAATAGCCGCTCACTTTGAAACCATGAGCCTGAAAGATCTTGCGCCCCTCAGCACTCTTCAAAAATGCCATGAACTCTCCGCTACTCTTGGAGTGCGTTAAGGTCAAGGCTCCCGGAATCACAATAGCACGATGACTGTCCTGCGGTATTTCCGCAAGCACCCGCACACCTTGCTCCACTTTCGCGTCAGAAGAATACACCAGCGCCATCGGCACCTCACCTCGCGCAGCAGCGGCCAGAGCAATACGTACATTCTCCATCGGCGCCACACGCTGAGCAACACTCTCCCACAAACCGAGATTAATCAGCGCCTCTTTGCCATAGCGCCCGGCAGGCACCGTCTCCGGCTCCCCCATCGCCAAACGCCCATCCGCCAAAGCAGCTTGCAACGCTTCCGGCTTCAGCTCAACCTCTTCAGCGCCCAGCGCTTCAGAGCCAACCAGCACAAGCCCGTTGGAGGCCAGCTCCACAACACTGCCCTCCACCAGCACGCCATTCTTCACGGCATACGCCATCCACTCATCATCCGCTGTCACCAGCAAATCAGCAGGCGCACCGGCAACAACATGGCGGGTGATGGTCTGCGAACCACCAAAGGAAAATTCGGTCTTGGTGTTGTGGGTTTGATCAAACTGAGCACCGGCATCTTCCAGCACATCCTTCAGGCTGGAGGCTGCAAACACCAGAATACGCTCCGGCTCCTGCGCAAACGATACAGCCCCACCGCCAACAACCAGCGCGAGGCTTACAACAGCAGCAGAAAGAAAACGCCAGAAACCAGTCACAGCCAGAATACTCCATTTCGCGAGTCCGGCTTGAACTATAAGGACCTAACCCACCCGAACCACTGACTCATATCAAGGCCCACGTGGGTTTCGTCAAGCATCTTTCTTTCTGAAGCGTATCCCGAGAAACTGAAATCCGGTTTCCAAAATAAGATACGCTCAATACTTTACGCCGCGATTGCACGGGGGGATTTCACCTTCTCGGCAAGTCCTTTCAGGTTGCCATCAATAACCTTACCCGTCCCACTTTTCACGAGCGTTTGGCCCAACAACCACCCCAACGGCCCGTACTTCATACGATACTCCAGATACCAGATGATCTGGGATTTCCCACCGGCATAAGACTTGATGCAAATTTCCGCTTGCGCTTCTTTCAGCGGTAAAGCCTCCATAGAAGAGAGACGCACCCGCATTCTGTGATTAGGCTCCCATTCCATCACTTCCTCATCAATGAAGGTGCCATTCTCAAAGTGGCAACGCCGCGCAGAACCAACACCATCAGCTCCTTCGGTCAACGCCTCAACAGACTTCACAAGAGGGGCAAACTCATCAAGGTCCATGTACCGGCCAATCACATTCCAGATTGCTTCCGGACTGGCATCAATCACCATCGTTCTTTCGCAGCGTATCATCGGTTTCTCCTCAATCATCTCAAACATCTTGCTTGGTGCTGAACCATTGATACAGTGGCGCTGCTGACACCGTTATGGCAGCAGCATGACAGCAGGAGCCCACAATGCGTCGTACGGACCGCCTTTTCCACATCATCCAGATTTTGCGGTCAAGCCGGTCTCCTGTGACAGGACGTGCTCTTGCAGACGAACTCGAAATCTCTCTACGCACGTTGTACCGTGACATGGCAGAGCTCATGGCCCAGCGGGTGCCCATCACCGGAGAAGCCGGAACCGGCTATGTGCTGGATGATGGCTACGACATGCCACCTTTGATGCTGACCGCAGATGAGTTGGAAGCAGCCGCTCTTGGAGCCGCATGGGTCGCAACACAAGCAGACCCGGCCCTTGCGCGCTCTGCAAGAGATTTAGTGGCCAAATTGTCTGCTGCCGTACCACCAGAGCTGCGCCCGATTATTTTGGATGCTGGCCTCAAACCCATCGCAACAACACCAGCCCCTGATGAGCGGTTCGAAGGTGTCATCCTGCGGCGTGCTATTCGAGACCGCACCAAGCTGCAACTCACCTATAAGGACGGCAGCGATAAACCAACCACGCGCATCATCTGGCCTCTGCTCATCGCCTACCTGAACAAAGCCCGTTACATCGTAGCCTGGTGCGAAACCAGAGAAGATTACAGGCATTTCCGAACAGACAGGGTTCACTCTATGGAAGTTCAGCACGACAGATACCCCGGACGCCGCAAGGCTCTCATCAAGGGCTGGGAAGACGCAATGACGTCAAAACACTAAGCTTCACTCATACGCCCGACATCTGCGGATCGATCAAAGACCGGTGCACCTGCATTCCGGCCCAAACGCCATCCCCAACAGCAAATGAAACGGAATGCGGCACACGGGCGACGTCGCCACAGGCAAAAACACCGCGCACAGTCGTCTCCTTGAACTCAGAGGTCACAAGCTGTTGCCCCATGGAATGGTCCTCCAACGCACAGCCAGCAGACTGAGCAAGCGAGTTGGACGGATACGTATTGGAGACAACGAAAATGGCAGAGAACTCAAGTTTACGGCCATCCTCAAGCACAATGTCGGCAGTGCCCTCAATACGACTGATCTCAGTATCGTTGAGAGTAACGCCTCTACGAAGCAGATGTGCGCGTTGCTCATCTTCCAGTGAAGACGCACCATTCGTGAAGAAGGTCGTCGCCCCCCATTCCGGCATAATCTCAGCTTGATGCAGTGAGACGGGATTAAAGGCAATCACAGCGATTGGCTCATTGTTCAACTCGTAACCATGGCAATACGGGCAATGCAAAACCGACTTGCCCCAACGCTCTGCCAAACCCGGAATATCGGGCAGTTCATCACGAACTCCCGTTGCAAGCAAAATACGATGTGCGGTGAAATCCTCGCCTTTGTCCGTGCGCACGCAAAACGCACCAATCTCACCAGAGAACTCCTGAACCGTTCCGTGATGCCAGCTCAGATTAGGATAAGCCTCAAGCTGCTGCTGCGCCTGTCTCCAAATCTCATCAGGCGGCACACCATCTTGCCCAAGAAAGCCATAGGCATGCTCGGCAAATCGATTTCGCCTCTCACCAGCATCAATCACCAGAACAGACCTGCGCGCCCGCACCAGCTGCAAAGCAGCCGCCATTCCGGCATAACTCCCCCCAACCACAATCACATCATGCATGCTCAGAGACCTTTACTGCTGGCGTTCGGTTCCTCGGCTCCGGCAATGATGCCTCAACTTCTGCAAAGGCATCATTAAACGCTTCAGTTAGGGACTGCTCTGAGAGGAATAAGAGAGCTTCATCGCAGCTGCTCACGCATCCCAGAGGAAACGCGTGCCTGGCAAAAACTATGGAAGAATAACAACCGCTTCCACTTCAAACAGCATCGGGTCAATTGCCAGCTTAGGAACAGGAACCAGCGTTTGTGCCGGCAGCGTTTCTCCAAACATCTCCATGACATTCTGAGTCAGCACACCAAGTTTCGATGGATCATGGTCCACCACATAAACGGTGAGCTTGGCAACTTGAGCTGGTGTGGCATCAAGCGCATCAAGCACCTTTTTCAAATTGGCATAAGCCTGTTTAACCTGTACCGAAAACTCTGGCGAATAAGCGCCTTTATCGTCGGCCCCACCTTGCCCGGAAACATAAGCAACCCGCGCACCAGCTGGCGCAACCACGGATACGCTGTAGCCATGGGCAGACGGATCATAAAGGCTCTGGGGATTGACGATACTAAGTTTATCCGCAGTTTCAGCGACTGAAGTGCTGGTTGAAAAACTAGTAGACATTGCGAGGATTCCTCCAATTACAAAAATATTCTTTAGGTGTGACATGCCCGTCTCCATGGCCAGTTTCCTGGAACTTGATGTGTTAGCTCTGTGCTGCACCTAAATACGAAAGAGCTCCTGACAATTCTTGTCAGCATGGTTATACTTAAACTCAATCATGCGTAGACATGTTGAAACTGGAGACTGTTCGTGAGCCGCTCTGACCGCCTAATTCGCCTGATGCAAGTCTTGCGGCGATTGCCCTCACCAGTGACGGCATCAAGGCTGGCTTTGGAAATGGAAGTCTCCCAGCGCAGCATCTACCGAGACATTCAAAGCCTTCGGTCCTCCGGCGCAATCATCGATGGGGAGGCAGGCTTTGGCTTTACGCTGACAGAAGACCCCTCCTTGCCACCAATGCATTTTGAAGCCGACGAGGTGGAAGCGCTGGCTCTTGGCCTGCATACCGTCGCCAAACTCGGCAACATGGAATTCACGTATGCAGCACAAAATGCTTTGGTGAAGTTGGAAGCAAGCCTTCCGCAAAGCATGCGCCAGCGATTGCGGCATGCAACCGTCGGCAGCCACATCTTGCGCAACACGCCCACATCCGAGGCAGACTTCCCCGGTCTTCGCGAAGCAATCTGGAATGAACAGGTGGTGTCTCTGAATTATCTGGACCTGAAAGACCGCCTGTCAAAACGCAAAGTCTGGCCGCTCACCATCTACTTCTTCAGCGAAGTGCAGGCTCTGATCTCCTGGTGTTGTTTACGAGAAGATTTCCGCATGTTCCGGCTGGACCGGATCCAGTCAGTCGATTTCCTGGAAGAATCCTTCCGCCCCAAACGAGTAGGCTTGCTGCGCGATTACTTCGAGCGCGAAAAAGAATGCGAGTAACCGAAGTCGCCCTCAACTTTGCTATCAAAGCACTCAATCATACAAGTGAACCCATCTCCTCCGAAGGAGCCTTAAAACTCAGTCAATGAAAAGGCAATGCTAATACCTCTCATTGAACTCCGATTCAGGATGCTTCAGAACTATGGCTTGATTGTTAGCACTGCTTCTTACCTATGGAAATCTTATCCCATAAGCTAAAAGCTTCTCACGAGCAGCATCAACTGCCGCTTGGGAGAACTTGTCAGCAAACTCCAAAACAACATATTCACCCGTAAACCGTGCTGCTCCGCCTTCCACGAGAGCCATAAAACCCGGAGTAACCTTGTTGTCGAGCGCCCAGTCGGTCAGAGTCTGTATAGCTCCCTTCGATGCTATCTTGCGTCTCGTATAGCTTGCTTTTTGCTTTCGTCCATGCTTTTCCCGCAGCGTCTCTTCATAGGCTGCAACCGCTTGCCACAAACGTCGCTCAATTGGATCGTCGTGGTCTATGCCTTCTAGCTCATACAATCGTTCACGACAGGCATCTGCGATATCATCACGGTTTAGCCTTTTGGCATTTTCAAGAAGCACGCGAAGTGAAACAGGATCTGTCATAGTCCTTGGATCAGCTGGCATCTTAGGTAACCCCTCCCCGATTTCATTGAAATAAACGAATCCAATCCCCTCCTAAGCCACCACCACCGCGTTTTTCCGGTCCTCGCGGATCATATCCGATGCCTTCTCCGCAATCATAATTGTCGGAGAATTGGTGTTGCCGGAGACGATGCGAGGCATGATGGAAGCGTCAACAACGCGCAGGCCCTCAACGCCTTTCACCTTCAGACGCTCATCAACCACCGTGCCCATGGAGCAGGTGCCGACTGGGTGGAAGATGGTGGTGCCGATGTCCCCCGCTGCAATAGCAAGGTCTTCATCACTGACGACATGCGCACCCGGTAGATACTCCTCCGGCAAAAACTCGGCCATCGCCCTGGTTTCCATGATTGTCCGTGTCAGGCGCAAACTGTCAGCTGCCACACGTCGGTCACTCTCGGCAGAAAGATAGTTTGGCTGGATCTTTGGATGTGCAATTGCATTGCCGGACCCGATATGAACACTGCCGCGAGACTCTGGCCGCAAATTACAAACACTCGCTGTAATCGCCGGAAATTCGTGCAGCGGATCGCCAAACTTATCCAGCGACAACGGCTGAATGTGATACTCAATGTTTGGCGTCTCATAAGAGTTGTCAGAGCGCGTAAACACCCCAAGTTGACTTGGAGCCATGGACATTGGACCAGACCGGCTCAGCGCATACTCAGCCGCTATCTTCGCCTTGCCAATCAACGAGTTGGCTCGCTGGTTCAGCGTAACAGTGTTTTGAACCTTATAGATGCTGCGGATCTGCAGATGGTCCTGCAGGTTCTCGCCAACCTGAGGCTGATCCAGCACCATGTCGATGCCATACTGGGTCAAACGCTCTCCAGACCCAATACCGGACAATTCCAGAATTTGCGGCGATCCAATGGCCCCTGCACTCAGGATAATCTCTCCTGTACAGGCAGCAGAAGTCATTTCCCCGTTCACCATCATGCAAACACCAGTCGCGCGGCGCCCGCCAAACACGAGCGCAGTCGCCTGTGCATTGGTCAGAACCTTCAGGTTTCCCCTGTTCTCAGCAGGCTTCAAAAACCCCTTGGACGTACTCCAACGCACGCCCTTGCGCTGGTTCACCTGAAAATAGGAGGAGCCGAAGTTGTCACCGCCGTTGAAGTCGTCAATTTTCGGAATACCCACTTCCTCGCAAGCATCACGAAAACGGTCAAGGATCGGCCACGACAAACGTTGCTCTTCAACGCGCCATTCCCCACCTTCCCCATGCACCTTGGAAGATCCGGCATAATGGTCCTCTGACTTCAGGAAGTACGGCAGCACATCATCCCAGCCCCAGCCAGTCAGACCCAACTGGCGCCAGTTGTCATAATCCTGCGCCTGTCCGCGCAGATACAGCATGCCGTTGATGGAAGAGCACCCGCCCAGCAGTTTGCCACGCGGATAGTTCAGCTTGCGCCCGTTCAGCCCCGGTTCGGCCTCGGTCTGGAAACCCCAGTCCATACGCGGATTGCCCATGCAGTACAGATAGCCAACGGGGATATGCACCCAGGGATGTTTATCGTTCCCACCAGCTTCCAACAGCAGCACCTTCACATCCGGGTCCTGAGAAAGTCGGTTCGCAACAACACAGCCCGCTGAGCCAGCCCCAACCACGATGTAATCCCAGGTTCCCAATGCGCGCATGCCGGCCCTCTCAAGCCCTAAGTCTCGATGCGGCCTAGGATAGAAACTGAGCGGGAGGTTTGCACTAGTAAGATATGTTTAGATCACCCACGATGAGCCACCGCTGCAAAGCACCCACGCCGTGCATAATGCATTTGAATATAAGAGACATCCGGGTTCTCAAAGAAGCCCTCCAGCATCGGTTTGATGTCAGCCCCTTGCGCGATATCCGCTTCAATCATCATGTGGTTTGCATCAAACCCGCGCAGTGACAACAACCGGGAAGACAGCGACACCGGAACCTCATTCTCATAGGGCATTGCATCCGCTGCATTCTCGCGCACAAAAATCGCATGGGACGCTTTGTAGGGTGTGTCATTGGGCTGGTAGGCATAGTTCAGCAAAAACACCCGCTCCCCAACCTCGGCATCATCCAGTGTGACACGGCACGGAAAGCCCGGCTTCTCATCAGCCACATAAACAACCACATTGCACTCTGCCAGCTGCTCTTCGCTCTGGCCGTTCAGCGCTTCAAACTCGTTGGATTTCAATCCGGAAATAAAAAAAGCCATAGGTCACTCCTCAAGTTGGGAGCAACCTATGGCCTTCCGCAAACCGTAACCACCCGATTTGCGAGCAATTCAAATATCAGCGCATTCAGGCCTGCGCTTGAGCCGCCGCAATCGCCTTGTCCAACTCCGTAACCAAACCACTATCCAGTTCCAGCCGTGCGGCCAGCATCATCAGATAGGCCTGCTCGGCAGGTAGGTTCGGGTCAATGGCAAGGCGTGATGCGGTGTAAATCTCAGCAGCCGTTTCCGGACAGGTCGCAAATGCCACCACACGGTCAATGTCCAGCGGCGCACGCATCTCATCCAACACGAACGCTTTTTCTTCAGCACCCAGACCCAGCTCATCCAGCTTTTCAAAGATGCGCTGCATCTCATCACCGTCCACAGTGCCATCCGCTTTGGCCGCCTGGATCATCGCAACGATCAGCGCCATAGCAAACTCTTTGGCATCACCATTCCCTACATCCGGGTCAAACGCAGTGCCAGTCGGGTCCGGCAGGGCGAGCGGCTCTGGCACCGGTACAACAGTTGCGGGAGCCGCCTGCGCCTGAGCTTGCGTCTGCGCAGAACCATGAGGCGCAGCTGCACCGCCGCCGCCATTGTTCTTACCGTCTTGCCATGTCTGGAATGCTTTGTAGGCAAGGCCGCCAACCAGCGCCATACCGCCGTATTTCACGGCCTTTTTGCCAAGCTTCTTGCCCTTCTTGCTGCCAAGAAGGTATCCGGCCAAGCCACCAGCAACGGCACCGCCAGCAAGTCCGCCGGCATTGTTTTTGATGTACGACTGCCCTTTGTCCAAAGCACCACGGGCCTGATTGCCACCGTTGGAACCCAAGAACTGATCAAGAAGTGCCTTGCTGTCGAACATCTGTAAACCTATCCCTTTGCTTTTGGACGTTACCCGTCAAATCTCTATGGAGATGGGAACCCGAAGTTTTCACTTCAAGATGCCCTATCCCGCAAAAACACAACCTGACAAAATTGTAATGTTTGAGAGCCTGTCTACTACCCAAGCGGCAAATGATTGTCGTCCCTTAGCGTATCCATCGCGATGGAGCTGCGTACGTTCTGCACCGCCTCATGAGGCAGCAGATCATTGTTGATCACCTCACTCAAGGCCTTCAGATCTTTCACCCGGATCTTGAGCATGTAATCCATGTCCCCCGTCATGGCGTAGGCTTCCTGCACGCTGGGAATGGTGCGCACCAGATCACGAAACAACCTGGCGTTCTCCTTGTTGTGCGTAGCCAGCGCCACTCCAACAAACGCCATCACATCCAGCCCCAGATACTCCGGTGAAAGATCAGCCTTATAGCGACGGATCACCCGCTCCTGCTCCAACCGTGTCCGCCGCCGCGAAACCTGCGAGGCAGAAAGGTGAATCACCTCCCCCAACTCCTGATTGGTCTGGCTGGCATCTTCCTGCAGCGCTGCAAGTAACTTAAGGTCAAACTGGTCTAGCTCAATCATCATTCGCACCAAATCAATATATGACGCACAATTTGTGCATATACTGCGTGATTTTACGTAAGAATGCAAACCTGTCGCGCCACAGATATTTCAGAATGGCTCTAAATTGCAGTGTATCGCCGAAAAGTGGGAACCGGTTTTCGGACAAAGATACGCAGAACGAATAGGAAGGCAGTTTTCATCGTATCAAACGATGACAAACAGCCTTCATCGCCTTGTTTGAGGAGGAACAAATGGGCCCATTTCCGCACGATGCAGGACCAGCTGAGATTACAGCAGAAAACCCTGCTGGCACCGACGGCTTCGAGTTCGTTGAATTTGCCCACCCAGAGCCGGAAAAGCTGGACGTCCTCTTCCGCCGCATGGGCTTTGCACCTGTTGCAAAGCATAAGAGCAAGAACATCACGCTCTATCGTCAGGGTGATGTGAACTACATCCTCAATGCAGAGCCAAACAGCTTCGCCTCCCGCTTCATTGACGAGCACGGCCCATGTGCCCCGTCTATGGCATGGCGCGTTGTGGATGCACAGCAGACCTTTGAGCATGCCATCAACCGCGGGGCAGAAGCCTACACCGGCTCCGACAAAACCCTTGATGCACCCGCAATCAAAGGCATCGGCGGCTCCCTGCTTTACTTCATCGATAAGTACGGCGACAAAGGCTCTGCGTACTCAGAAGAGTTCGACTGGCTGGGCGAAGCAGACCCCAAACCAGCGGGCAAGAGCTTCTATTACCTCGACCACCTGACCCACAACGTCTATCGCGGCAACATGGACAAGTGGTGGACGTTCTACCGCGAGCTCTTCAACTTCAAGCAGATCCACTTCTTCGACATTGATGGCCGCATCACCGGCCTCGTCAGCCGCGCGATCACATCCCCATGTGGCAAAATCCGCATTCCGCTGAACGAGTCCAAGGACGACACCAGCCAGATCGAAGAGTACCTGAAGAAGTACAAAGGCGAAGGCATCCAGCACATCGCTGTGGGCACCGACGACATCTATGAAGCCACCGACAAACTGGCAGAAGACGGCCTCAAGTTCATGCCCGGCCCACCACAGACCTATTACGACCGCAGTACCGAGCGTGTACACGGCCACACCGAGCCGCTCGACCGCATAGCCAAACACGGCATCCTCATTGATGGCGAAGGCGTCATTGGCGGCGGCATGACAAAGATCCTGCTACAGATCTTCTCCAAAACTGTCATCGGCCCAATCTTCTTCGAATTCATCCAACGCAAAGGCGACGAAGGCTTCGGCGAAGGCAACTTCCGTGCCCTTTTTGAGAGCATAGAAGAAGACCAAATCCAACGCGGCGTCATAAAACACGACGCAGCCGAATAACTAGCAGTACACCTGCTAGAAAAAAGACCGAAAGCGACGGGGGCGCTTTCGGTCTTTTTTGTGTAGGATTGATAATCAAATCCCGTCTCGACAGTTCCCCGTAAAAGTAAGACCTTTTGAGAAGTTTATCGCAATTTCTTTGCTAGCTTCACGATACCCCCCGATCATCCCTGCTCGATAAGAATCTGTAATTTCAAACAATCGCAGCGGTTCTCGTCCGATAGTTTTTACTTCAGAAAAGTATGAAGATAATGGGAATTGGGCCGTTTCTACTCTAACATTTCCATCTGCTTCAGCCCACAAAATCCAAGGGCGATAAAATTCAAAGGCAGCAAACAGAGTTTCACCTTTGCCAGACTGCAGCCATTTTCCTTTGCAGGTAAGATTCATGGCATCTGTGGAATGATTTACAAGAATGTAAAATGTAATTCCGGAAACAATAGTTATTGCTAGAACACTTCTGACGAGGATTTTAACCAACTGAAGCATAGTCCCTCAAACACGAACCTCAACGACATCAACTTACGCTCAATCCAGAGATAGAAATTAGCAAAACACTTATTGCGGAACAAAATGAAACTTAGTTTTCTCTTGGATTGGCCAGCCGTCTTCATCTTCCTGCTGTTTAAGGGTGAAATCAGCAATCTTAGGAAAGAAAGGTGCAATCATCTCTCGAGCCTCAATCTCTGAGTTGGGTTTAGGGAAAAAACTGTTCCGCATGAGTGATATCCCGGAACAAGGGAGTTTCACTGTACCTGCGATTTCAATATCTTGACATGGATCATCGTCCCATCCGGGGGAGTCGACAACTACTGAGAATGAGATCTCAAAAGCGCGATACTCGTCTACTGGTTCCAACGTAAGAGTTCCCGACTTCGCAGCGATGTGCTGATAAATGAAGTACCATGAGCACTCCACGCCATCGATATTCTGGTCAGATATCTCAAAGGATGTTTTCTCTGAGGGCAATACCAGCCACTCAAAACTTAAGATCGTTTTCCAGTCTTCTCCAAAATAAGTGAATCGGGATAACTCAATACAAGCAGACCAATAAAGATTCCGCCGAACGCTAACCCGTGGGTTCTCGAACAAAACACCTGAGACATCACCACGCTCGTTTACGCGATAATCAATTAACTTTAAGGGATGGGTCATCTTTCGATGCTTTCTGCAAAGAGTAAAAATCTATTCGCGTAGGAATTGCGTCAACCATGCGAAACCAACAGCGAACGGAATAACAATCGGCCAGAGCATACCGAAACCACTTAACTCAATCAGGGTAAACCCGACGACGCTGTAAACAACAGCGTAAAGTATTCTCATGCCAGTTTCTATTTTACCCAATCTTTCAAAATTTTCTGGCGGTCATCCGGCTTAACAAATTTGCTGGAAACAAGCTGAACTATCTTCGTCAGCGAACTACGTTTAAAGCAATGTACCCTCAACAAACTAGGGCTAATTAGTAGCAATATAAGTACAGATGTCAGACTATTGGAGACTACATTAAATCACAATCTTAAGCTGTAAGTCTCCAAAACTCACCCCGCACCCAACCACGTCAGCCCCACAATCCACCCATAGCTAAGCACCACGCAGAACACCGTAATCGGGAGCATCCACCAGCAGAATTGCCAGAAGGTGAAGGGGGTGGCACCAAATTTCTCAGCTTGTTGGACGACGATGACGTTGCTGGCAGCAGAGATGATGAAGAGGTTTCCGGCCACGGTGGAGATGGTGGAGAGCATCATGAAGGTGGCGGTTTCGCCGCCATCCAGCAGTTTCAGGTAAAGCTCCACCACAGGCACGTTGGAAAACAGCTGGCTGGCCCAGAAGCTTACCAATGCAGTCACGGTCAGATCCCCCAGTTCCCCCTGCAAGGAACCAAGCAGATACTGCAAAGAGCCGGACTGGTAGAGCGCCCCGGTCACAATAAACATGGCCACGAAAAAGATCAGCGTTGCCCAGTCCACTTCCTTGAACACCCGCAGTCGCTCATCTCCTGCCAGATAGATCGGCAGGCAGGACAACAGCCCAACCCAGCCAAACGGCAGCGGGCCAAGGTGAAAGTACGTCCGGCCCAAACTATCGCCGGTGATGATACCCACCAGCAGCACAACAGAAACCATCGCAGGCCATTGCCGAGGGCTCACTTCAACCGCTTCTGCCTGCGTTTCTACGTCTTCAGAGACCAACGCACTCTCATCCGATCCATTCTTCTTCACCAGCCGGTGGAAGCGGAAGAACACAGCCACAAGGCAGACCACACCGGGCACCAGAGCCCACACAATGAACGTCGCCAGCATATTCTGAAAATTGGCGGCATTCACCACCAGAATGTTCTGCGGGTTGCCAACGGGTGAGACCATGGAACCAACCGTCACCGCGGCACACAGTGTCACCAAAACCACCGCCAGTTTCCACCTGAAGGCACGGCTCAGGATAATAGCAATAGGCACCCCAATCACCGCCGCCGCATCATTGGTCAGCACCGCTGCACAAATCGCCGAGGCCACAATGAACCACAGCAGCACGACGCCAGCATTGGCCCGCTTCAGCAGCATATCCGCGATTTCCTGCGAAAGACCGGTGTCATACAGCGACGAAGCAATGCTGAACACGGCAAACAGATAGAAGATCAGCTGCCAGTCCACCGCATGAAACGCGGCCACAGGCCTGATCTCCCCCAGCACCAACAGCACAATCGCGCCCATCAGCATGATGTGCCAGATCCGCACCGTGGGCGGAAGCCACTGGCGCACCGCAATTCCGAGGAAAATGAGGGCGGAAACAGCAAGAGAAACCGACATGCCCCACCGTAGCCACCGTGGTTTGACAGCAGCTTAACCGCCACTCTGACAATAGACCAAAATCCTTGGGGGCTTGGAGAGAACTCTCACCTATTCTCAACGCAGATCACGCAACAATCCAGGGTCTCCATGAAACTCAACAAGGCAATGCTTTCGACGAACTTCTTCGCCGGCGATGTCGTGGGTGGAATTGGACCTTATCTTGCAATCTACCTGCTCACGGGCCTGCAGTGGTCCCCCGGCAACATCGGCATGGTCCTCGCCATTGGCTCGCTGACAACTGTCGCCTTGCAAACACCAGCTGGCGCCTTCATCGACAGCACCCGCAAAAAACGCCTGCTCCTCGCCTCTTGTGCCTTGCTCATCGGCTTTGCAACCATCTCGATCCTGCTGTTCTCGCAGTATCCGGCGGTGATTTACATTGCGCAGATCTTCATGGGAATTGCCGTCGCCTTTGTCGGCCCCTGCATCGCCGCCATAACTCTGGGCATATCAGGGCCAGATCACTTCACTGTGCAAATGGGTGCCAATCAGGCCGCTAATCATTCCGGCAATGTGTTTGCCGCCATTCTGGGCGCAGGTCTCGCACTGTGGATCTCGGCAGAAGGCGTATTCTGGCTTGTTGCCCTCATGGCCGTCGGCATGGCCATCAGCATCGGCATGGTCAGCGGCTCGGCAATCAACCACAACGCAGCCCGTGGTGGCTTGCACCACACTCCCAACGATGGCGATGAACCATCCACCGTCAGCACCATCCTTGCAGACAAACGCCTGCTCACACTGGTGCTCTGCGTGTTCATGTTCCATTTCGCCAATGCAGCTATGCTGCCACTGGTCGGGCAGAAGCTCTCGGTCAATTCCAACGTCAACATCGGCGTCGCCTTCGCAGCAACCTGCATCGTCGTGGCACAGTTCTGGATGACCATCATGTCCGTCATCTGCGCTGCCAGAGCTGACATATGGGGCCGCAAGCCGCTCTTCCTGCTCGCCTTCTTCATTCTGCCCATTCGCGGCATGCTGTTCATGTGGCTGGAAGACCCCGTCGCACTCATCTCCGTGCAGTCACTGGATGGCATCGCCAACGGCATCTTCGGTGTGATTATCCTGCTCATCGCTGCAGATTTGACCCGGGGCACAGGCCGTTTCAATCTGGTGCAAGGCGCCCTCGCCGCCGTGGTTGGCATTGGTTCGGCTGCATCCAACCTGCTTGCTGAAGAAATCGTCCAGTTTTTCGGCTATTCTCCCGCCTTCATCACCCTTGCCGTTCTGGCCTTCATCGGCGGCACCATGTACCTGTTCCTGATGCCAGAAACTTTGCCGGCTCAAACAGACGAAGATGACGGAACAGCACCTCAACAAACGAGCTAGGACTTACGATTAGGTCACCTCAACTTTCGGGTGAAAACGCTGATTTATACGATTACTCTCTTTATTTACTGGTCCTCAAATACTTATGCTTATCTCGCAGATAAAAGAATGCGCTAGAAAACAAATGTTCAGGGCCTAAGGCGTGAATACAAATGAACGCGGACATGTTTTGAACACACAGTGCAGGCCAGTACTCGAATGATCGAAAAAGCCAGTAGAGAGCAGGTACGTCGTCAAAACCGGTTCGTGGTGTTGTCCACGTTGCGGCGTCACACCACTCTGGCCCGTGTCGACCTTGGCCGGCTAACAGGTCTTTCTCTAGCCGCCGTCACCTCCATCACCGCAGATCTGAAGGACCGCGGCCTGATCACAGAGGTGGAAGAACAGCCCAATCCGGATGCCAACACCCGTGGCCGCCCACGCACCTATCTGCGTCTGCGTGATGATGTCGCCCATGTGGTCACGGTCAAACTCTCGGTAGACCGTGTTTCGCTTGCTCTGGTGGACTATACCGGCCACCAGCATGCCGAAGCCAAGTTCATGGTGGAATCCTCAGATATGGGCGGCGAGGCATTCATCGCCCTGCTCGCCCGCCACATTAAAGCGCTGATGAAAACAGAGCCGCTTCGTGCCCGCAGCGTCATGGAAATCACCGTGGCAACGCAAGGCATCGTCGGCAAACGCAACGGCTCCATCATCTGGTCACCCACCATTGCAGAGCGACAGGTGGAACTCACGGCCAAGCTCTCCAAAACCCTTGGCATCACCTGCACGCTCTACAACGACACCAACATGATCGCCGAGGCTCTGCATCGGCAGGACGCTGAGAAGTACAGCGGTAACTTTGTCGTGGTGTATATCGACCGCGGCGTTGGCATGGGCATCTTCATCAAAAACGCGCTCTACCGTGGCGAAACCGGAGCCGCCGCTGAATATGGCCACTCACCCTTTACGCCAGAAGGAGCGGCATGCAGATGTGGCAAGAAGGGCTGTCTGGAAGCCTACATCGCTGACTACGCGCTCTACCGTGAAGCCCAAAAGCTTCCCAAGGAAACCTCTCCCTCCGCCATGTTCTACGGACCGGAGTACATTCAGAACCTACGTGCAAGAGCCCGCATAGGTGAAGCACAGGCGCAAAAGGTCTTCACAGATGCAGGCTTCGCTCTGGGCGTCAGCCTCGCCCGCACAATCTCATTGCTGGACCCAAGCCGCATCGTCCTCACTGGCAAAGCCATGCAAGCCTACGACCTCTTCAAGCACGGCATGAACAAAGGGCTGGAAAGCAGCTTGCTTGCCCCCTTGCTGGATGCCGTCAATCTGGAAGTCCTGCCATGGGATGAAGACTTCATCCTCCAGGGCCTGCTCATCAAAGCCCTGAAGCACCTGGACGAGGCACTTGTTCACTAAACGCCAAGGCACAGCTGCAATCAGTTGCTGCTATCGGGTTTTGCCTCCAGTATGGCGTCAATGAACGGTGCTTTACCAGCTAGATACTCTTTGATGCCATCAGTGTTTTCTGCCTCTAGCTTAAGCTTGAGGCACTGATATTGATCTTTCAATTCGGCATCCTGACGAAGCAAATCGCGGAAGCGCAGCATTCTAGAAATCTGCGAATGTCCTGTAGGACAGACATGCACTTTATGAGTCCGAACTCCATCAACATCCCGCCGATAGAAGTAATGTTCCGGCGAAAGATCTTTTCCTCGAGAATAGCCCAATGAACGCATAACGTTGTCTACTTCAGATGTGCGCTGCTGGCTGGAAACTTCGACCAGCATATCGATTTCAGGCTTTGCTGCTAATCCTGTGATCGCTGTACTGCCAACATGATAGATCGAAACAAGAGTATCTCCGAAAGCACCCGAGATACGTCCTCTTTCCTTCTCGAACATATTGGACCAAACCGGATTAAACGCAGTAATTTTGCTGGTTAGCGCCAATGTCTGCCTCTCAGAAAAAGCATTGCCAGTTCTATTACTATCGCGCAACTAATCAAAGAAAAAGCCGGCTCCAAAAGGAACCGGCTTTCTCAAAACTCATTGTAGCTGACTTAGTTGCGTGACAGCATTGCAGAAGGCAAACCGCGCGCAATTGTGTGTGCGACAACAGCAGCAAGAGCAACCTTGATCAGGTCACCCGGAATAAACGGCAAGCTGCCAACCATGATGGCTTTCTCCATGGACATACCAGCTTTGTAGGCCAGCACCGGCACGCCGAGCGCATGCACCACAACAATGCCGCCAACGACGCCAGATACAACCGCGCCGAACACAACGTTCATGTTGCGCATGGCTCTCATGATCGCACCAGTGACAATCGCACCAACAAAGTAACCAGCCAGATAGCCTGCGGTTGCACCATAAAACACGCCGATGCCACCGCGACCACCAGCCAGGAACGGCAGGCCAAGCGCAACGAGGAACAGCAGCAAAGCAACGGCAAGCCCACCACGCACCGGACCAAGCATCATGCCAGCCAGCATCACACCAAGCGACTGCGCTGTAATTGGAATTCCGCCAGCAAGACCCAGCTCAATCTTGGGCACCAAACCCAGAGCAGCAATCAGCGCCGCATAAAATGCAATCTGAACAAGAGAACGATCGCTAGACATAGTCATCCTATCTATTTCTTATCACGGTCAAAGCCGTCAGCCCCGCCTCGGGCTGTCAAAGCTTCGGCAACATGATCTGTCATTTTAATCGCGTGTAACGCAAATGGGGCAAGCAAGCGCCAGCTGTTGGCGTGGGCTGTTCTGGCTTTATACGCTTCTTGCAGCGACGCATAAACCGCCAGCAGCACCGGAACAAACCGGATAACCAAAGCTACTGCCAGCGAGACGCGCCTTGGGGAGATGCCAAACACACGCAGAGGCCGGAACAACGGTTCCACCGCATCCATCAAGGCCTCCATATGCGTTGTTATACTAATAAAGTTGGCAAGGAGCACCATCGCCAATAGACGCAACACAGCAATGATGCCCTGCTCAATATCGCCTAAAAACACATGCACCAGAAAGATGATCCCCATCATCCAGAGCAGCGGGCGAACCACCTTCACCTTCTCCAGCCCCCGCCGGCCAAGCGTCGCATAAAGCGCCACCACAAACACCAGCAGTGCAGCAGAGAACCAAAGCGTATTGAACGGGATGATCAGCAGACTCAGCACAAACAAAAAGATCAGCTTCACTCTGGCAGGAAGCTTATGCGCCCAACTGTTGCCCGCCATGTAAAGGGAGATCATGCGCGCGCTACCCCTTCAAAGTGAAGGTCCGCGCCAGAAAGCTCATGCGCCTGATAAGCTGCCAACACATCCGCAGGCACACCAAACTGCTTGAGCTTGCCGTCTTCAATCCAGAGCACTTTGTCATAGTCACTCAGCGCATCCAGCTCATGGCTGACAAAGAGGATCTGCTGATCCAGCTTCTCCAGCTTCCGTCGCAGTGCCACTCGTGTCCGCAAATCCAGACTGGAAAACGGCTCATCCAGCACCAACAATTTCGGCTCCATGATGAGCACCGCCAAAATACAGATCAGCTGCTTTTGACCTTCAGAAAGTTCGTGAACCGGACGCTCTCCCAGCTGCTCAATGCCATGGTCTCTCAACAGCGCAAGGCTCTGCACCTTTGCATCTGCTTTGCCCACTCCAATCTGGCGCAAGCCAAAGCTCAGCTCTTCCAGAGCGGTCGGAAAAATCAGCTGATGATCCGGGTTCTGGAACACAAACCCAGTCACCCGTGCCAGCTTCTTGGCCCCTTCCTCAGCAGAAACACCATGAACCAGCAAAGAGCCTGCACTCACCGGCAGCAAACCATTCAGGCTGCGCACAAGCGTAGACTTACCAGACCCGTTCCGACCAATAATCCCAACCCGCTGATCCGGCAGCGCAACACTCAGATCACTGATGATCGTCGATCCGCTCCGTTCAATGGACACATGGTCAAAATTGATTGTTTTTGAAGTGTCGTTCACGCCGCAATATCACCTGCCAAAGGAGTTGCACTCCTATACACAATGCAGCATGCCAACACCACGGAAATCTAAGAGATCAGCGCTGACCATCACTGCTCGGCAAGCCTCTTCCTATGTGTCATGTCCGCGACTTTTTCAGCAAATCATCAGCTCAGAAGCATTGCATGCCAGCAGAGCAGTCCACCAATGCCCTTGTTGCTAACCATTGAGACCAAACGCAGATCAATATCAAACTCCAGCTGAGAAATTCTCACAGTGTGTTGCCGCGACCAGTTGAATCCACCGCCATTAGCGGAAATTCAAGCGTTTCCATCTGGGGTTGAGGCAATTCTTTTAGAAGTTACCGCGGGCGTTTTCATGAATACTTTTCGGTAGGACCTATGTGCTCACTTTTGCTGGATGTGTCACGGGTCGTTGAGCCTATTTGCCAATTGCTGCGGTCTGCACCAATATCGGCTGTCTCGGCTTGGCGTTGGGCATGGAACGTTGAATCAAGTCGGCAATTCTACGTCAATTCAGTAGGTATCAGTGTGCCGCATTGAAAGATGGCAAGGGCATCTGTACCCCCATGCTCAGATGCCCCATGGAGTGCCTCAGTTTAATTCAAAGTGATCCGCCAAGGCGTCGATAATGGTGTTAAGCACCTGAGTTCGATCCGTCCCCACCGGGTCGGTGCAGACAGGATCGTCTTGTTCTTCGATCAGAAGAGCTTCACCTGCGGGCTTACACAGTCCAAGTGCTGTAAAATGCGTAGCGGGTGCGATAGTCTTAACAGAAGCCTGCGGCACCAAAGCCTCAAAATTGCTGCCCATGGCGCTCGTGTCTGTCGCATTGAGCCTAAAGGCTCCTTCGCCCAACCCTATAAGAAGAAGCGGAACCGTTACATCCTGCACATCCTGCGGCGCAAGATCCCAAGTTAGACCAGGATCAATAGCGGCGACGCCACTGATACGTGGATCCCTGTAGGATGCCTCATACCTGTCTTGATCGATTGCCGTGATGTCGACGCCTTCGGCTGTCAGTTCAGCGCAAAACTGTGACCCTGCACCCGCAGCTTTGCAATAGTCGAAAAAACCGTCCCGATTGCCTTGGACGCCTGCAAGTGAAAGGGCAGTCCATCCTCCGTAGGAAAGGCCTGTGGCATAGATCCGTGTTCCGTCGATGATGGGTGCGAAAATCGGATCTTGTAAAACATAGTCCAACGCGGCGGACATGTCTTCGGCGCGGGTCCAATGGTTGAATGCGGTGTCGAAGTTCAAATCAAAAGTTGTACTGCTTGGATGGTTTACTGCTACAACGATTGCCCCTTTGGAAGCCAACCCTGCGCTGAGCCACGCCATCCGAGCGTAATTTCCGCCCCAGCCATGTGAGAGAAGAACGACTGGGTATTGTCCTTGTATTGGCTCAGCGTCTTTGAACACAGATGTTCCATAGAATATCGCATTTTCAGCAAAAACGGTCTGGTGCTGACCCACGGTAGGGAACATGACAGCCATCTGCATATCTTGGTCATGATGGGGAGCCGCTATAGTCAGCTCGTTGAGGCCGACATCTTGTGCTGCGATTTCAGTGCCAGCTGAGAGGATCGAAGCGAGGGCAAGGACAGTAGTTTTCATGGAGTGCCTATCGGTGAAGTGGTTTGAATGTTGACACCTTCATTCAAACGCTGACGAGATTTTATTCGACCTGAATCCGGTTTAAGGTCACGCCGATCAGGATTTAGGTCCTATTAAGTAAGGAAAAGGACCTCACCTGATGCCAGTTCTACCAATATCCATGATTATCACTCTGCTGCTACTGGGCCTTATTTTGCGTCCTGTGCTAACTCGCGGGACGCACACAATCAAAAATAGCAAGAACATAAAACCGGCGAGGCCCTGCACTGAGAAGAATACCGGCAAATATGCCATCAACACCATGCTGCGCCCGCGAATGCCTACGCCCTTACGAAGGACTGCAATGGGCTCCAAAGTCATACCTCACAATTTCTTATGCCTTTGAGGCCTCTCTGAGCAATATCAGCGGCGAGCGCATTATTGATCTTGGCTGCGAGGAAGGTAACAACACCCGCAAACTGGCAAGAGCAGGTGCTCACATGTCTGGTGCTGATCTTTCAAAGAACATGATCGCCCATGCAATTGCCGAGGAGCAAAAGCCCCATTAGACATTACCTACGCAACCAACTCCTTCAGTTCCAACACTGGCTTTCCTGGCGAAAAGACGAGGGAAGAGAGGCGACAGAACTGGTTGTCTCCAAGTACTTCGGCCAAAATCACTTCGCAGATCAATGGAAGTTCGCCCGACGCGGTGACCATTCAGAGATCCAGCGCTTCAGCGTACCCAGTTTCCCTCACACCATGAGCAATTATCTGCCCCCCTTCACCAAGGCAGGCCTTCAAATCAAGGAGATTCAGAAACACGAACCAACAGAGGAAGCGATCCAGCAGGTGCCACGCTTCCACCGCTGGAAATCTCTCTCTGCTTTCCTCCTGATGGTCAAAGCCACCAAGCCCGAAATCGCATAATCTAAAAGCTAGGCCAACACATCGCGCAGGGAGATCAGCCACGTTTTCACCTCCGCAGACACCTTGGCATGGTCCAGCCCCTCAAAGGCATCCCAGCTCCAGCCGTTCTCAGGGCACAGCTCATCCAAAAATGCATGCAGCTCTTTTTGCTTAGCATCTGGCAAAGGCAAGTTGGCTGCATGCCTCAGCAACAACACCTGCTCCTGAAGCCGTAAGAACACCCAGAAGGCCTCCATCATAGGCCGCAGCAAATGCGGCTGTGTCTGCCACGTATTACCGGAAAACAGATCCTGCGTGACAATCGGCCCAGCTCCATGACAGTGAAACTGAACACAGCCCTTGTACCCGGTCGTCGCCAGATCAGAATGGATCTTGCAGGTCCCACAGCTCTCAAGATTTCGGCAAGGCTCACCAGCAGCTTTATCAAACGGGAAAACACTCGACTTATCAAAGGCAAGCGCCACACAGCACAACGCAGCGCATTTCTCGCAGTCAGCTTTCAGCCGATCATCAAGTTGGTTCAGATCCATAGCGTCTTATTGACACAAAACACAAGCCAACGAAAGCAATCTCAAGTTTCGGGCAGATAAGGAGTGTCTCGCGATAGCGCGCTCCACTTGCTTGGCTTCAGTCAAATGACAAGGAGGTGCCTAACACAATGCCCGGAAGCATGTCATGTGATGCTTCGTATATACAGCACCGAGCACCGAGCACCGAGCACCGAGCACCGAGCACCGAGCACCGAGCACCGAGCACCGAGCACCGAGCACCGAGCACCGAGCACCGAGCACCGAGCACGAATGATCGCTATACTCTGCAAAGACAAGCTTATGAGTAAAGAAAGATCCTCAGAGGGGGATAACTTTTATATGCGGATGCCAGCGTAACATCTGGAAAAGCGGGCATAAAAAATAGGGCAAATTCCACGGGGTAAACATATGCCCGCTAGGTGGTTCTATGATAGAACCTCCCCCGTTCAAAATTAAATGCGCGCGGTGCAAAAGCCAGACACCAAACCACTCAATAAGAACCACGAGCAACGCACATTTCGCGCAAATAACGCAAATCTGCACAAAAGAACGCAAACCTTAAAATCAGCACGATCAGTTATTCAGAGCCCCACGTGATCAGACACACTTAAGCTGCAACAAACCCAATCTCTTTCTGCAACTTCTTGGTCAGCTTCCTCGCAATAATGCTATGCGCCTTGCGAACATAATCCTTGATGTCTTCATCAGCCATCGCCTGCGCAGTCTCAATCTGAACCCACTTCGCCCGAGCCAGATAAGGCGCCGGAATTATGCCCTCCTGTTCCGTCAGAATCTGATAGGAAAGCTCTGAACACTTAAAGCTGATCTTGATCCCTTTCATCTCAGGACGGTCCTCTCCCCAGTTAGAGCAAATCGCAAAGATCTTCCCTCCAACCTTCCAAACCGAAGCATTCCCCCACTGAATGACATTGCTCGTCCCAACCAATGACTTGCAATAATTATCAAATTCATCCCGCGTCAATGTAGTCTCTCCCTAGCAATCAAAAAAAGGCATCAAACACAGCCGATAATTGCAACGAAGATAACACAATCAAAATCCAATTCGGTACCCGTTCAACTAACTTTCAGATTTGGCAACCGATAAAGAGCACCCATCACACACGCTCACTCTTATTAACCCCAGGTAGCGCAAGAATAGTTCCATCTCTTTTGTAGTCAGCAAACAGCGTAGAGCAGTTACGGATTCAATCCCGCCGATTACGTCCTGATGCACAACTGGCCCCGCATTTCCTTCGAAAGCGCAGCAATCATAGCGGCACAAATTCGAGTGCAAATACCAGCAAACGCAGATAGCCGCGCAAAGCCATCCCAGTTGCGGTTTAGTTCACTCACGCTGCCCACAGCACCAGCTCATAAATACCGCGGCTTGATCGCCTGTGTTAGTCGCTCTTGAGGTCTAAGGCTCGCCCTTCCCACAGGCTCACTCCCCTTCTCTTTGGGATGCACGGAGGGTAGCTCATGTCTC